>JAQGHM010000299.1 GCA_028291615.1 Phycisphaerales bacterium
AACCGAGGGTTACAGGTTCGACTCCTGTCGAGTGCATTCAGGAATGACAAGGAGTTAGGCGCGACGCAAAAACGTGCCTATCATCCGTGGCAGAGAAGTTCGGCAGAGAAGTGAAAGAAAAAGCCCCGGTCAGCGTCAACTGACCGAGGCCCGCAAACCTCGAAGGTCTGCTCGCAAGTGGACTTTGGAGGTTTCAATGGCTCATTTCCCGAAGCCGTTTTTCCGTTCCGCGCGCAACGCCTGGTTCGTCCAGATCGGCCCCAAGCAAGTCAAGCTTGCCGCCGAGAAGGATGAAGCCTTCATTCGCTTCCCTGAGCTGGTCGAGCGCTTCGTCGTCACGCTGGAGCGTGCGGGCAACACGGTCCTATTGGCTGGATCAACGCAAAATCGGCCCGCGCGGCTTCGCGTCATTTCCGCAGAATCTACCACAGAGTGCTTGGTATTCCTTTGGACGATCACCCCCGGAGGCGGCGGGGCCGGAGTGCGGCCGGCCAATGAGCGCCGAATTCAGATCACAAATGTCGGCGGTTTCCCGCTCCAACCGGGAATTCGGACGATTCTTGTGGGGTGGAGTCCTGAAGCCGGCGTGTGGAGCTTTTGGGACCCGCGCCGGCATAGCGCATTCTCGCCACGTTCTCCGTCGCTCCAGACCAACGCGCAGCTTCTCGAAACGGCTGGTGCTCGCGGGCTCGCCACGCAGCTTCGACCCGCCACCGAGGGCCGTGAGATTGTCGTTTCTGTCAGCGCGGATTTCCTTCCTTGGTACGTCCAGCAGGGCGAACCGCTCCACAATGCTGACGTTGATGCCGATCACGTCGCCGATCTGATCGATGCCACGCCCGAAGCCGAACGCGAACTCATTGATTCGTCGCAATCCTCTGACGAAGCAGCGCGTCGGTATGAGCTGGTTCAAACCATGCGCGCCTTCCGCGACGCCCGGTTTCGGCCAATTGTCCTCCACGCATATTCCTACCGCTGCGCCGTTTGCGGTACGGCCCTTAAGCTCGTCGATGCCGCTCACATCGTTCCCGTCTATCATCCTCAAGGGGGTGATGAAGTGACCAACGGCTTGGCGTTGTGCCGTTTGCATCACGGTGCCTTCGACGCCGGTCTCATCGGCGTCCGATCCGACTATCGCATCATCGTTAATCCCGCGGCAGCGAACCGATTGGTCGAGGCTCAATTGGACGCCGGGCTCGATCGTTTTCGCGATGCTCTGCCGCCGTCGATCCAAGTGCCAGCGTCGATCGAAGTACGCCCAACTCCGCGGAATCTCCGCATAGGTTTAGAGGTCAGGCAGCTTCCCCCGCTGTTGATCGCGTAGCCGACCCATCCCGCCTGTCGGGGCGCTGTAAATCCTAAGCAAGCACATCTGTTCATCGTTGCAACAATGTGCTCTTATCGCACGTCTTGGCGTAGGGACTCCAACGATCGATCGGACGCATCGAGGCGATTGTGCGGATAACCCTTGTTTCTTCAACGTTTTAAGAATTCGATAAACGGACTTCCGCTTTTTCTGTCCGCGGCTCGCTTTATATCATGACGCCCATGAATCAAGGGAAGGAAGGCTATGGTGGCCGCCGCTGCAGATCGCCGCTATCCTTGGGGGATGAGCCGCGTGTGGCAGATACCAGACGGACGCGATTCCAATTAGGTAGCATTCGGCCGACGCAATGACGATCACGGACAACAAGGCATTTGACGCTTTCGCCCGCGAACGCGGTTGGGTGTACGACAATAGCGGGCGATACCTAGACGAAGACTGGGACTGGTACGCTGGCCCGATGGCAGGAATCGTCTTGTTGCGCCAACCTCCCGACCATGTCGCGATCGTCCGCTTCGAAGGGCTCAAACCGACGGAACTATGGTCGGGGCGAGTCTCGACCAGTGAAGAGTTCGACGAAATGATCAATCACCTCAATGTGATTGGCTGCGGGAGAGGATGACCGCCGCTCGATCGCACAACCCGCGAGGCCCGGCGGGGCGGGAGGGGTGAGGGGCGCAAGTCGAGAGTCCTCGCCGCGCAGCGGCCTCACCTCACTAAATGATCGAGGTGAACGGTCTCACCGATCTCAGCGTCCTGAACCCAAATGAAGGCGGGCGTTTCAAATTCATCGGAGCCCGGTCCTCCAAAGAGAGGAACGCCCGCCCTCCCCGAAAGAGCATCGTCGCCCGGGCCCCCTTTCACGATACCGCCCTTCGTCCCTCTGCCAGTGGCAATGATAACGTCGTGACCACTGTCGCCCTGCAGCGTGTCGCGCCCGGCGCGGCCATTGATCACGTCGTTTCCGGGACCCCCACTGATGGAATCATTCCCATTACCTCCATATAGGAAATCGTTGCCGTTCCCCCCGCGCATGATGCTGCCGCCTCTGCTCGTGGTACCGATATTGCCAGCATCGATTTGGTCATCGCCGTCACCACCGAGCAATGTGTCATCCGCCTGCCCGCCGTACACTAGGTCGTCGCCATCCTGGCCATCGATGAAGTTTGCGGCGTCGCTGCCCTCGAGATCGTCGACGCCTAATCCGCCGAGCAGCGTAGTGGGGCGTTCCACTGGAATGACGGGACCACCATGTATGGTGACATAATCGGAAGCGTCACGCATTTGGACAGAATCGTTCCCTTCCCCACAATTGACATAGATGCGCTTTACCCGAGCGGCCTCGAAAACCGTTTCCACGCCATTGAACGTAACTAAGAGGTGTTTGGGCAGGACGGCATTCAGAAAGATCTCGACGTCATCGTCGCGATGCCTTCCTGCTATTGCCAAGGTTCCACCCGCACTCAGCGAAGCCGCAAGGAGGCTGCGACGTTCCAAGGTCTCCATGTACGGTGTGTCAAGGACACGCATGCGTTTTGCCCAGTTCGAGAGATGTCCGAGTAACTGGTATTCGACGCGGCAGAGGGCTTGAATGTTACACCTTGCTATCGCTGCGCGACGGGAGCAAAGGACTTTCAGCCGCCCCGGCATCTCACCCCACCCCGTCGGCCTTCGGGCTTGGTCGTTCCACCGCCCGGTCGGCCAAGCGGCGCGGCGCGTGTTTCCGCACCAGCGCCTGTGGTAAGATGCGGGTGTGAAGCAGCTCTTCTACGGCGCGGTGGCGGCGGCGTTTGCACTCCTGCTCATTCCAGCGGGGTTGACGATTGCGTCGTCACGAACGCTGGAAGGACATAAGGCAGCGGTGTCCCATGTAGCGTTCAGTCCTGACGGGAAGCGTCTCGCCTCCGCAAGTTGGGACACAACCGTGCAACTTTGGGACGTGGGGAGTGGGAAGGCTTTGATCACGCTCAAAGGGCACGTTAGATATGTGATGAGCGTCACGTTCAGCCAGGATGGCAAACTACTAGCCTCGGCGGGGCGCGATCATAATGTGAAGCTCTGGGATGCGACGACGGGCGGCGACCTTCGCACCCTTAGAGGACACTCGGAGCAAGTATCGAGTGTCGGCTTTAGTCCGGATGGCGAACGCGTGGCTTCTACAAGCCTCGACGGCACGATCAAATTGTGGGGCCTGCCAACGGGAATGCTTCAGGGCACGCTCACACGTCATCACGGCTATGTATACCGAGTCGCGTTTAGTCCGTCTGGTGCAATCATGGCCTCGGCAGGTCAGGACGGTCTGGTACAGGTAATGGACGCCACCACGGGCAAGCCGGTGCTAACGCTTAAAGGGCAGGAGGGTCTCGTTCTAGATATTGCGTTCAGCCCGGATGGAAAGCGCCTGGCATCGGGATCTTCGAATGAGACTGTTGTCATATGGGATCTAGATACGGGCCGGACATCGCTAACGCTGAAAGGCCATACTGGAATGATAACCGGGGTGGCCTTTAGCCCTGACGGCAAACGGCTTGCGTCATCGAGTTTCGACAAGACGGTTATGGTTTGGGATTGTGCGTCGGGTCAAGCTTTGGCAACGCTCAAGGGACATACCGAGTGGGTCCTTGGGGTGGCCTTCAGTCCTGACGGTAAGCTGCTCGCCTCGGCGGGTTCGGATAAAAACGTCAAGGTATGGGACATCGAAGCAGAGCTCAAGCGATAGGAGTTTCCCAATTGGAGTCAGCCTGCCGACGACGAGGCGATAAAGGAGGTCGAGCGGCGGTTCCGCGCGATCATCGCGCTGGAAACGGGCGACCAAGCCGAGCCCGTCGCAAGCTGGGAAGGCGGGCATCCGCAGGGAGACTGCCGCTGCGAGTTGGCAGGTCAAGGGGATACCAACGGACCTCGCGGCTTGTGCGATCGATCGTGAAGCGGCGGAGCGCTTCGGCGATCACGTGGCACGGAGCCCGGACGATGCAGCCTGTTCCATGGCATTCTCAATCTGATCAGCTGGTTGCAGGGCCCATCCGCGTCGGACGGCAGTGCTCCTCTAGCCAGCCGTGGGAGCGACCCATTGGGCCGAGCCCTGTCGCCTCGACACCCTCTGTTAAGATTATATCAACGAACGGGCGACGTCTCTAGGAGTCGTTCGCGCCGCTTGCGCTGCAAGTGGTTCGAGAGGCGATGGTGCAAGAGGGATGGAGTCGGGGGTATATAAACGCGCAGGTCGGGCGGCTCAAACGGTGCTTCAAATGGGCGTGCAGTCGCGAGCTGCATCAGCGAGATTTCTAGAGAGGACGTCGCGTCAGTACCCTCAACCACTCCCATACAGCGACAAAAGCCCCGCGAGACAAGCTCGCGGGGCTCCTAAATCAAACGAAACTGACTGAGACACCTTAGATCCGACGCCGACGCATAAGGCCGAGCGTGCCAGCACCGATTAGCACCGCAAAGGTCGCCGGTTCGGGAAC
>JAQGHM010000072.1 GCA_028291615.1 Phycisphaerales bacterium
AACGTTCCGCGCAGTGCCGATCTGTCGAGCGCTGTGATGCTGCTGGGCCTGCTGCTGATGCTGAACTGGTACGGGCAGGGGATCGTCCAGGCGCTGAAGGGGATCATGGATCGGATGCTCGGGCCGGCCTCGATGAGCGACTTCAATGCCGAGACGGCGGCGCAGGGATTTGGCCGGGCGATCATCCAGATGGGGGTCGCGATGACGCCGCTGTTCATCGGGGCGATGCTGATTGCGGTGATCGTCAACATGGCCCAGGTTGGATTGTTTTTTAACACCAAGAAACTCCAGCCGAACCTGGGGGCGCTCAATCCGCTCAAGGGCGCCGGCAAGCTGTTCAAGGGGCAGGGGTGGGTTCAACTGGTGATGAACCTGTTGAAGTTGATGCTGGTTGGATGGGTGGCTTACTCTGCGGTGGGCGGGCGAATTGGCGAAATCGCAATGTCGCAGGGGCTCGAATTCAAGCAAATCTTCAGCCTCGGGGCATCGCTGGTTTACGCGATCGGAATGAGGATCGGGATCGTCCTGCTGATCCTGGCGCTGATCGATTATGCGTATCAGCGATATCGCACCGAGAAAGAATTGAAGATGAGCAAGCAGGAGGTCAAAGAGGAAATGCGGCGAATGGAGGGCGATCCGAAGATCAAGCAACGCCGCCGGCAAATCGCGCTGCAGGGCGCGGTGCAGCGGCTTAAGAAGGACGTGCCAACGGCGGACGTGGTGGTGACCAATCCGACACATTTCGCGGTCGCGCTGAAATACGACGCAACCGGCATGGGCGCGCCGCGCGTGGTGGCGAAGGGGCAGGATTACCTCGCGCTGCGCATTCGGGAGATCGCGGCGGAGGCGGGCGTGCCGATTCTCGAGCGGCCGCCACTGGCTCGATCGCTCTACAAGCTGGTGGAAGTGGGGCATGAGATTCCCGAGCAGTTCTACGCCGCGGTGGCGGAGATCCTGGCTTACGTTTACGAGTTGACGGGGAAAGCGCGACGACGGCCAGCGACGGGTGGGGCACGGTCGGCGGCAATGGCGGGGGTTAACTAATGGCCACCGCGGTTGCTACAAATCCGGTCTTCGCCGCAATTCATCGCAATCGCGGCATGGTGCTGCCCTTCGCGGCGATCGCGCTGCTGATGGTCATCCTGATCCCGCTGCCGCCAGGCGTGCTGGATTTCCTGCTCGTATTGAACCTGACGCTGTCAGCGATCGTGCTGGTGACGACGATCTTCGTGAACAGCCCGCTGGAGTTTTCAGTCTTCCCGTCGCTGCTGCTGGGCGTGACGTTATTCCGCCTCGTGTTGAATGCCGCGACCACGCGCTTGATCTTGACGGCGGGCGATCGCTTCCCGACGCCGGAACTGGCGATGGCTGGTGCGGGCCACGTCGTCATGGCGTTCAGCCAATTCGTCAGCGGAAACTCGCTCGCCGTCGGCGTGATCATCTTCATCATCATCGTGGTGATCCAGTTTGTCGTGATCACCAAAGGCGCCACGCGCATCGCCGAAGTCGCGGCCCGTTTCACGTTGGACGCGATGCCCGGCAAGCAGATGGCGATCGACGCCGACCTCAACGCAGGGGTGATCCAGGAAGCCGAGGCTCGCCGGCGTCGCGAAGCCATCGCACAGGAAGCGGACTTTTACGGTGCGATGGACGGTGCATCGAAGTTCGTCCGCGGTGACGCGGTGGCCGCGATCATCATTACCTTCGTCAACATTTTGGGCGGGTTGTACGTCGGTATGGTCGAACACGGCTGGCCAGCCATGAAGTGCCTCAATCTTTATACCCGGCTGACGATCGGCGACGGGCTGGTCAGCCAGGTGCCGGCGTTTATCGTGTCGCTGGGCGCGGGTTTAATCGTCACGCGAACCTCGAGTCGCGCGAACCTCGGCGATGAGATGCTTAGCCAGGTACTCGCCAAACCGCAGGCGCTGATCGTAGCGTCGGTGTTTTTGATGTTGATGGCGATCACGGATTTGCCCAAGCCGCCGCTGTTGCTGCTGGGCGCGAGCTGCGCTGGCCTCGCGTATGTGCTCAATCGTAATCAAAATCGTGTGGTCGCCGCCGCGGCACGCGACAAGCAGCAGGCCGCGACGAAAAAGGAGCCGGAAAAGGTCGAGAAACTACTGGATGTCGACACGATGGAGCTGGAGGTCGGCTACGGCCTGGTGCGTCTCGTGGACGCAGCCAAGGGCGGCGATCTGCTCGATCGCATTAGCATGATTCGCCGCCAAATCGCGATGGAGCTTGGCGTCATCGTCCCGCCGATCCGCATCCGCGACAACATGCAACTCCAGGCCAACGACTACATCGTCAAGATCCGCGGCCAGGCCGTGGGCAAGGGCGTCACATATCCCGAGCAGTTCCTGGCGATGGACAACGGCGCGACGTCGGGCGCGATCCCGGGGGCCGAGGCAACCATCGAGCCGGCGTTCGGCCTGCCGGCGTACTGGATCACCGAGAGCCAGCGGGCGCAGGCGGAACTGCTGAATTACACTGTCGTCGAGGCAACGAGCGTGCTGGCGACGCACCTGACGGAGCTGATCAAGTCCCACGCCGCCGAACTGCTGACGCGGCAGGAGGTCAAGAACCTCATCGACAACCTCAAGGCGCGCGTGCCGGCACTGGTCGAGGAGATCATCCCGACGCAGGTCAAGCCGGGCGAATTGCAGAAGGTCATGCAGAACCTGCTCCGCGAGCGCGTGCCGGTGCGCGATCTCGAGACCATCATCGAGACGCTGGGCGACTGGGCCGGCCGCACCAAGGACCTCGACGTCCTCACCGAATATGTCCGCAACGCGATGGCCCGCACCGTCTGCAAACAGTACGTCGACGACCAGGACCGGCTGTGGGTTATCACGCTCGATCCGGCACTGGAGGATTTCATCAACGGTCACATCGAGCGCGGCGAGCACGGCACGAGCAACCGCATTCCGCCGCAGGCCGCGCAGCAGATCGTCCAGCGGATCGCCGCGCGGGCCGGTGAATTGACGCAGACCGGCCGCAGCGCGGTGCTGCTCTGCAGCCCGCAGATCCGCGGGTCTTTGCGGAAGATGATCGAATCGAATTTGCCGCACGTGGCGGTGTTGTCGTTTAACGAAGTCGTGCAGGGCATCACCGTCGAAGCGGTGGCCCTGGTGGGAATGAATGATTGACGTTGGTCGGTAGCCGACCTGGAAGAACTATGAATCTGCGGACATTCTCAGCTGCGACATTCGCCCAGGCGATGGCCCTGGTGAAGACCGAAATGGGCGGCGAGGCGGTGATCCTGCACACGCGGACGCTGCAGCGCCGCAAATGGCTCGGACTGCGCCGCCGGGAGTTCGTCGAGATCACCGCGGGCGTCGGATTGAACGTGACGACGCGATCAGTTCGCAGGCCGGCAGCGTCCGATCGGCGAACCGGCGAACCCGAGAAGGGGCGAACGGGAGATTCGCAAGCGCGACGTCCCACGCCAGCACCAGCGCGTCATACGACGGCGGCCGTGCCGTGTAATCCCGGTAAAGATTTTCTCGAGACCCCCGCGGCCAACCGCGCGATGATGATGTCCATCTCCAGCGAAGTCCGCGAGCTGCGCGGCGTGATGGAAGACCTCGTCAAGCGCACCAAGCGCGAGGCCGCCCCGCAAGTCCCCGAAGACCTCTTCGACTACTACACCAACCTCATTCAAAACCAGGTGGCTGACGAACTCGCGACCGACATGGTCCGCCAGCTCCAGACCTACCGCCCCGAACAGCTTAAACAAACCAATTTCGTGCGCGATCGCCTCACCGAACAGGTCGAGCGGATGATTCCCTCCTCCGGCGCGATCGAACGCAAAAAGGAAATCGGCCCGCACGTCGTAGCCCTCATCGGCCCGACGGGCGTCGGCAAGACGACCACGCTCGCGAAAATCGCCGCGAACCTGCAGATTCGCGAGCACCGCCGCGTCGGCCTGATCACCATCGATACCTACCGCATCGCCGCCATCGATCAGCTTCGCAAATACGCCGAGCTGATCGGCTCGCCGCTCAAGGCGGTCAACACCGCCGAAGATCTCCGCGAAGCGATCCGGGCGATGAACGACTGCGAATTCATCCTGATCGACACCGCCGGCCGCAGTCCGACCGACACGCTAAAGCTCAACGAACTTAAAGGTTTCCTCGACGCCGCCAACCCGGATGAAGTGCACCTGGTGCTCTCCTCGGCGGCAAGCCAGCAATGCATCGAACGCGCGATCGAGCGCTTCGGGCAGGTGCGGGTGGACAAGATCATCTTCACGAAGCTCGACGAAGCCGTACACGTCGGCGTCGTGCTCAATGTGATTCGAAAAGTGAACAAATCGCTGTCCTATGTGACGACGGGGCAAAACGTCCCCGAAGACATCGAGGTCGGCAAGGGAAGCAAACTAGCGCAGATGCTACTGGGGACAAACCCATGACAGCCATGATCGACCAAGCAAGTCAACTCCGTTCTCTAATACGTCAGCAGCGCCGCCCACGAGCAAGCGTGATCGCCATCACCAGCGGGAAGGGCGGTGTGGGCAAGAGCAACGTCGCGGTCAACCTCTCGATCAAGCTCGCGTCGGCCGGCAAAAATGTCGTCCTGCTCGACGCCGATCTCGGCCTCGCCAACGCCGACGTCCTCTGCAACATCGACCTGCCGTTCAACCTTTCGCACGTGATCGCGCGAAAGAAGGAACTGCACGAGGTGATGGTGACCGGGCCCGGCGGATTCAAGCTGATCGGCGGCGCGTCCGGCCTGGCGCGCATGGCCGACCTCACCGACTTCGACCGCCGCCGCATCGTCGAGGCACTGGGCGCAGTCGAATACAGCGCCGACAACATCATCATCGACACCGGCGCAGGCATCAGCCCCAACGTGTTGTCGTTCACGCGCGCGGCCGATCAGGTGCTGGTCGTCACCACCCCCGAGCCGACGGCCATCACCGACGCCTACGCGGTGATCAAAGTGATCTCAAAGGACCGCGCCGATCGCCACGTGAGCCTGCTCGTCAATCAGGTGCGCAGCGCCTCCGAAGCGAAACTCGTGCACGAACGCGTGGCCAAGGTTGCAAAGAATTTCCTGGGCGTTAACGTGCTGGACGCCGGGCATATGGTCATGGATGACCACGTTCGCCGGGCGGTTTTGCGGCGCGTGCCGTTCCTGCTCGCGTCACCGAAATGTGCCGCAAGTTTCTGCGTCACGCAGCTCGCGATGCGGTTCGAGCAGGGGATCATCCCCAGCGCGGACGGCGGCTTCTTCAATCGGATGGGCAAGTGGTTCAAGAAATGATCCAGCATGCTCGCTCGGTTGATGGGGAGGTTTCGCGTGGCTAGGCGTTTGGCAGGTTGCTGTGCGCTGGTCGTGTTTGCCTTCTGCCTCATACAGGGGCTGCAGGCGCACAACAGCTTCAGCACGACGGTCACCCGGGCGCTGTTTGCGATGGTCGTGACCTTCGTCGTCGGCCTGATCATCGGCTGGGTTGCGGACCGCATGCTTGATGAAAATCTCAAGGCCGAGGAAGCCAAGCTCGAGAAAAAGCAAAGTGAAGGGGTAGTGGATGACCGATAACTCAAAGTGGTTGGGTTTGCCCGTCGGGTTGAACACTTCTGCGAAAACCAGGAAGTAGGTAACGTGCAAAGGACTGCTCGCCACGCCCATGGATTGGGAAGTTACATGGCCAAGCCGCTCGGGACGGCGCCCCGCAAGGACATCAAGGAGATCTGGCTGGCGTACAAGAAGACGCCCACTCAGCCGCTCCGCAACGTGCTGATGGAGAATTACCTCCACCTCGTGCGCTACAACGCCGAGCGCATCCACGTCAAACTGCCCGACGAGGTGGAACTGGACGACCTGATGTCGGCCGGCATCTTCGGGCTGATGGACGCGATCGACGCCTTCGACATGGAGCGCGGCGTCAAGTTCGAAACCTACTGCGCCCCCCGCATCCGCGGCGCCATCCTCGACGAGCTCCGCTCGATGGACTGGGTCCCCCGCCTCGTGCGCAGCCGCGCTCACAAGATGGAAAGCGCCACCAAGCAGCTCGAAGTTGAGCTCGGCCGCTTCCCGACGAATGAGGAAATCGCCAAGCGTCTCAAGATCCCGATGGCCGAGTTCGAGAAGATCGCCAAGGACTCCAGCGCCGTCGGCCTTGTTTCCCTCTCGCGCAAGTGGTTCGAAACCGACAGCAACAAGGACGTCCGCGAGATCGACGTCCTCGAAGACAAAAAAGGCGCCGACCCCGTCCGCGAGATCCAGCGTAAGGATCTGAAGGAACTGCTGACTAAAGGGCTCTCCCGCGCCGAGCGGCTCATCATCATCCTCTACTATTTCGAAGAGATGACCATGAAGGAGATCGGCGCAACGCTCGACTTGTCAGAGTCCCGCGTCTCCCAGATGCACAGCAGCATCCTGGCCCGGCTCAAAGCGCAAATGCAGGACAAGAAGAAAGAATTCAACGAAGCCGCGGTGATCTGAGCAATCGAATCGACGCGTCTCAAGTCAACCCCGGCCACCCCTCCGCGGCCGCATGCTTGAACGCATCGCGAATCGTCTTCACGGCCTCGGCCGGCAACGGCCCCTTATTGGCCGCCGCGATATTCGCCCGCGCGTTGTCCGGATTGGTCGTCCCGATGATCGCCGTATGCACCCCCGGCTGCGCAAGCGTGAATCGCAACGCGATCTCCGCCCAATCCTGCTCGCTCTGAAACCCGAGGTCGTGCGGCGTCAGCCGCAAGCCTTGGAATCGCTCCCAATATGGTTTGACGTAATGGGGGTAAAAGCTTGAGAACGCCTCCAACCCGCGCCAGGCCGAGTTTGCGATCGGCCGCTTGGCCAGCACGCCAACGTTATGCTTCCGAGCCTCGGGCAGCACGAGGTCGATGTTGATCTGATCGACCAGGTTGACCGACGTCTCGATCACCGCGACGTCTTTGTGCCCCGCCGCCCACGCCGCCGCCTCGTTGTCTCCCGAATACCCGGCAAAGCCGATCTTCCCCGCCTCCCGCGCCTCCACCAGCGCGCCCAGCGCCTCCCCCTTCTTCAGCGTCGTCAAATCGCACGAGTGCAGCAACATCACGTCGATGCGGTCCGTCTGCAACCGCCGCAGCGCCGCATCGACGGTATTGCGAATCAGCTCCGCGCTCCAGGCCTCACCCTGCGCCTGCGGCACTTTCCCGCCGCACTTGCTGATCAGCACGAACTCGTCCCGCCTATGTCCCACTGCGCGGGCGATCTCCTCTTCCGATCCTTCATAGGATGCCGCCGTGTCGATCACATTCACGCCTTCATCCAACAGCAGGTTGAGGATTTTCCCAACCCGCTCGCGATCAGTCTTCAAATAACCGATCGGGGCAGCCCCAAAGCCGAGACGCGAAACCTGCAAACCCGTTTTTCCAAAGGCGACGTTGTCCATGCCGCGATTCTAGGGCGCGCACCGTTGTGTCGGATAGATTACTTCGCGACGAATCAAATACGGCTGAGGCGGCCACGCGTCCTTGCGTCGTCCCGAACAGCGTTTTAACATTCCCCGCGGCAAAGGAGTGCCTCGCGATGCCGGGCGAAACGGAACTTCACAAAACACTCAAGAAAGAAGCCTGCCGCTGGTTGTTCCGCATGGGATACCGCTGCATCGCCGCCGAGGTGCGGCTCAAGCCGCTGGGCATCATTGACGCCGTCGGCACCGGCCTCTTCCGCTCTTACGCCAACTACCTCGCCGTCCCCTACGAGATGCAGCAGGTTTGCTTCATCGAGTGCAAAGCCTCCCGCGCCGACTTCCTCCGCGATCAGTCCAATGACGGCCAGATGGAACTCTGTCTGATGGAACGCAAGCGGAACATGCGGGTAAAGCGCTCGCGCGAACGCTTCGAGAAATTCGGCCTCCGCCAGGCGGTCGGTCTCGGGAAGTTCAAGGCCTGCCTGCTCCAGCCGATGGCGAACATCCACTATCTGCTAGCGCCCGCCGGAATGATCCAGAAGAAGGAACTCCCGCCGCGCTGGGGATTGTTGTCCTACGGAACCGGCGGCGTAAACGTCGTCGTACGCGCCGACTGGCAGGAGTGCTGCCGCACCCAGCACGTTGAAGGCGCGATCGCCCGCACGCTCACCGGCGACATCTACCGCGCCGACGACCGCGCCATCTCATCGGTCAACCGCGAGATCTTCGCCCAGCAGCAATCGCTCGCGGTAAAGATCCGCTCGGTCCGGCAGCAGGTAGTCCTGGCCCCGCCCGAAACAATTGAAGAAGCCTAGAGCGTCCCTTGATGAGTGGCATGGGCAAGGGTACTCCCTTGCCCGTGGTCTTCTCTAGCACGCCGCCTGATACGGCGGGTAATACTGCAGCAGCGCCCGCTGGATCTGCGCATCATCCGCCAGCACAAACTTCACTTGAAGCCCAATCCGCCGTGCCATTTCCGCGACCCCGTCCGCCCGTGCGGGATCGCTCAGCGCGATGATCAACTGCCCTTCGAAGAGGCGCACCGGCATGGCGCGCAAGCCCAGCGCGAGCTCCCGCGGCAGGCACTCGACTGCCTGCGCATCGATGCCGATCTCGTCGAGGTTCACCCGGTCCAGATTCCCCGAAAGCTGGCTGCACCACGCCGCCCAGACGTGCTCGGGCTGACAGAACCCCAGAGACACCGCGATCGCGCCGAAGCGCTGCCGCGTCTGCCGCTGCTCGCAAAGCACCTCGTCCACGTCGTGAGAGCTGAGTTGCCCGATGCGGTACAAAAGCTCGCCCATTCTCGCGCGGTCCATGGTGTTCGCTCCTGCCTCGTGACTTCCCCGTACCAAAAGCTACGATGCGGAATCCCTGGCGGCAAAGAAATCGTTCGCTCACGCTAGATTCACAATACAAGGTCCGATAATGCGCATCGTTTCGTACAACATCCTGACCGGCGGCGAAGGGCGCGCAGACCCGCTCGTCGAAGTGCTCCTGGCACAGCGCGCCGACGTCATCGGCCTGGTCGAGGCCGAAGACCCCGCCGTGCTCGAACGCATCGCCCGCCGCCTGCGCATGGACTACGTTCAAGCCATCGGGAGAAAGAGCGGCGCGTCGGCCCTGCTAAGCCGTTTCCCGATCCGCGACTCGATCAACCATGCCCTCCTGACGGACGGCATCAGCAAATCCCTGCTACAGGCGAGCATCGACGGCCCCGGCGGGCTCCCCTGGCACTTCGGCATTGCCCACCTCCACGCCCGTGCAACCGAGGCGGACGAACAACAGCGCGAAGCCGAGCTAAAGGTCGTCCTGAAAGCCTTCGAACCGCTACGTTCCGCCCAAACGCCACACTTCCTGCTGGGCGACTTCAACGCCAATTCCCCGGTGCAGCAGATCGACCTGGCACGCTGCAAACCCTCAACCCGCGAACAAGCCGCTGCCAACGGCGGCACCATCCCCCGCCGCGTCATACAGGAATTGTTGAACGAAGGGTATGTAGACACGTATTACTCAGTGAACAGCGAACTCGCCAAAACGCGCGGCACGTTCACGACACAGTTCCCCGGGCAACGCGTCGATTACATCTTCGCTCATTCGGTAGATGCAAAACAGATCAAAGCGGCGTGGATCGAAGAAGATCGCCTGGCGACCTACGCAAGCGATCATTACCCGATCGGCGCAGAGCTCGATTAATATGCGGTGGGCTGCGCGCGCCACACCGTTACCGGAGGCAGTAGATCCTTGAGTTGGCGTAGAATCACAGACTGGGTCAAGCGCCGGCAACCCCTGTTGCACCTGGCCGATTTCATGGGCCGCGGCCGCGGTCGCACGCGCTGGCTTGATCACCTTAACGCCCCGCCCCCCGCCCCGCTCAAACCCGATCTGGCCAACTGGCAGGATCAATCGCTCGCCGCCGCTTGGCTCGGTCATGCCACGGTCCTGCTGCGCGTCGGCGACATGACGATCCTGACCGACCCCGTCCTCTGCAATCGCGTCGGCATCGGCCTCGGCCTCATCACCGGCGGCCCGCGCCGTCACGTCGCCCCCGCGCTGGGCGTGCGCGAACTCCCGCCCATCGACTTGATGCTCATCTCCCACGCGCACTACGATCATCTCGACCGCCCCACCCTCGTGCGCCTCGACAAGAACATCCCGGTCATCACCGCCGGCGGCACGTTTGACCTCATCCGCGACCTCGGCTTCCGCCGCGTCGCCGAACTCCGCTGGGGCGAGGCGACGGAACTCGGCGGTGTAAAGGTGACGGCCCAGAAAGTCGCCCATTGGGGCGCGCGAACCTTCTACGACAGCCACCGCGGCTTCAACGCCTATCTGATCGAAGCCGGCCAGAAGCGCGTCCTCTACGGCGGCGATACCGCCTACCAGGATTACTTCCGCGAAGTCGGCAAGGTCGACCTCGCAGTGCTGGGCATCGGCGGATACGACCCCTACCTCGCCTCGCACGCCACACCCGAGCAGGCCTGGACGATGGCCAACCACCTCAACGCCGACCACCTCCTCCCCATGCACCACAGTACCTTCCGCCTAAGCCACGAGCCCACCAAGGAACCACTCGAGCGCCTGATGACCGCCGCGGGCAATGATGCCGATCGAGTCATCCTCACCCAGGTAGGCGGCCAATGGTCCGGCGCGCATTAACAAAGCACGCCACGATCAAACCCAAACCACGCCGGGGCAGAGCTGGGTCGTTCCACGACCCAGCGCCGCCCCGGATTCTTCTGCCCGCGGATTCGCATACAATGACGCGCCCAACCCGGAGACGCGCCTTCATGTCCGCATCCGCCATTCGCCCCCTTCCCTTGCATGATGACGCGCCTCCCTCCCCCATCGTCCAACTACGCTTAGTTGAAAAGCGCTACGGCGAAGGCGAGAGTGCCTTCACCGCCCTCCACGAAATCTCCCTCTCCATCCCCCGCGGACGAATGGTGGCGTTAGTCGGCGCAAGCGGCTCCGGAAAAAGCACCCTCCTCAATCTCCTCGGTGCCGTAGACCGCCCGACGATCGGCACGATCACCATCGGCGGCCGCGACCTCTCCAAAATGTCCGACGGCGACCTCGCCCTCTTTCGCCGAAGGCGCCTCGGCTTCGTCTTCCAATCGTTTCACCTGCTGCCAAGCCTCACCGTCTTCGACAACGTCGCGGTCCCCTTCGTGCTCGATCGCCAGCTCACGCGCCAGCGCCGCCAGGACATCGACCGCCTGCTCGCGCGTCTGGGCGTAGCGGATAAGTCACAGCGATATCCTGACGAGCTATCCGGCGGACAGCAGCAGCGCGTAGCCCTCGCGCGCGCCGTCATCCATCGCCCCGACGTCGTGCTCGCCGACGAACCCACCGGCAACCTCGACGCCGCCACCGGCCGCGTCATCCTCGACCTGCTCGTGGAACTGCAGCGCGAGTTCGGCGTGACCGTCGTCATGGCCACCCACTCTGACCAAGCCGCCGCCCGGTGCGACGATCGAATTCGACTAGCGGACGGCCGCGTCGTGACCGTCGAAGGCGCCGTGGAGGTCGCGCGGTGATCCGGTTTTTCGCCAAGCTCACCGCCGGCCACTTCCGCAAACACCGGCTCGAAGCGCTCCTCTGCCTGATCGGCGTCGCCTTGGGCGTCGCGGTTGTCGTCTCAATCGATTCAGCCGTCGCCGCGTGCGTCCGCAGCTTCCAGGGCGCAGTCGGATCGCTCGCCGAGCGCTCGACCCACTCGATCTTTTCAGAAAAGGGGCCGTTGACGGACGAAACATATCTCGCCCTCGCAAAGCGCGGCTTAAACGTCCCCATGGCTCCAATCATCGACCGCGGCCTCCTTATCGGCCGGGCCGACGGAAGCCCGCCGTTCGTCGGCCGCTTGATCGGCGTAGACGTCTTCTCCGAGCGCGCCCTTCGCTCGTTCACCAACATGAAGTCGAACCTCGACGAGGCTTCATTCCGCCAGTTCCTAACCGAGCCCGGCACGGTCGTGCTCGTTGACGAACTCGCCGAACGAATCAACGCGAAAAGCGGCGATGAGATAACGCTAACCATCGGCGCTCTGAGGCCGCAGGTGCGGGTAGTGGGCGTAACAAAACTAAGCGGCGTCGCCCGTTCGCAACTCGGCGATTTGGTCATCGCCGACCTCGCGACCGCACAGGAACTCAGCGATTCCGTCGGCCGAATCGACCGAATCGACTTGAACATCGCCTCGCCCGACGACGAAAAGGCCCTAGCCGCGGCGCTGCCCGAGGGTTTGGTGCTCCGCTCAACCCAACAGCAGTCCACATCGCTCTCAGACTTGATCGCGTCATACAAGCTGAACCTGAATTCCCTCTCCCTGATGGCCAGCTTCGTCGCCGTCTTCATCGTCTACAACAGCATGCTGATCTCTGTTCAGCAGCGCGTGACAAGCCTTGGCATCCTGCGCTGCCTCGGCGGTTCGCGAACGCAGCTAGGCACCCTATACCTGCTCGAAGCCATCCTCTTCGCGATCGCTGGCGGCGTAATCGGAGTGATAGGCGGCTGGGCACTCTCCAAGGTGCTCGTCGGTTACGTCTCCACGACGATCAACGATCTCTACGCCTCCCTCCGCCCCGGCCCCGTGACGCTCGGCTGGGAGACGTTCGCCAAAGGCCTGGCGGTATCCATCGCAAGCTGCCTCGTGGGCGCCGCGGTGCCGCTGATACAGGCAGCGCGGACACCGCCCGTCAACGTCTTCCGAGGCACCGCCCGTGCACGCGGATCGGCCAAAACTTCGGGAACGCTGTTCGTCGCAGGCGTCGCGCTGCTGGGCCTCTGCTGGGGCATTTACATCCTTCCGTCACGCTCGCCGATCGTCGGTTTCATGATGGCCCTGGGTGTGGCAACTGGCTTCGCCCTCCTCTGCCCCGCCCTAACCCGCCTGACCTGCGCGCTCGTAACGCGAGCCTCCCGCCCACTTCAGCTCCTGCCCGTGCAGATGGCAGCCTCCGGCGTCGCACGCTCCCTCAGCATCACCGGCGTCGCCGTCGCCGCCATGATGCTCGCCATGGCCATGAACGTCGGCGTCCGCACGATGGTCACCTCATTCCGCGGCGCACTCTCAAGCTGGATGGAACGCCGCTTCGCCGCCGACGTCTTCATCGGCCCCGAACTCCTCGTAAATCACAAGATCGACGCCACGATCGACCCGCGCGTCGAGCAGTGGGTGCAGGCCCAACCCGAAACCGCGCGCGTCGTCGAATACCGCGCCGTCACCACCGACATCGCCGGCCGCCCCACCCTCCTCGTCGGCACCGACGTCGCAACGCTCTTAGCTTCTAATTTCCCCATCAAAGCCACCGAACGAAACCGCGCATTCAACCCGCAAACAGACCTCCTAGTCAGTGAACCCCTCACCGGCCGCACAAACTGGAACGCCGGCGACGACATCGATCTGCCCACCCCCAGCGGCCAAAAGCGCTTTCACGTCCACGCCACCTTCTACGATTTCGGCAACGAGCGCGGCCAACTCCTCATGGACCGCCACAGCTATGCCGCAGCATGGCTTGATAACCGCATAACATCCCTCCACGTCCGCCTGAAACCCAGCAACGACCCCGAAACGATCGCCCCCAGGTGGGCACAGGTGCTCCGCAAGGACTACCCGGTAGTCGCGAACAGTTTCGCACACGTAAAGAAAGAAGTCCTGACCGTCTTCGACCGAACTTTTAAAGTTACCGATGTCCTTACCTGGCTCGCGGGCGGCGTCGCGTTTTGCGGATTGGCTGGCGCGCTGCTGTCGTTGTCGTTAGCCAGGCGGCGAGACTACAGCGTGCTTGCAGCGGTCGGCATGTCGGGACGGCAGACCGCCGCCTGGGTCTTCGGGCAGGGGGTGCTGATCGCGTGGATCAGCGCTGCCATCGCCGCCATCGCCGGGACGGTGCTGGCGTATGTGCTCTCATACGTCATTCAGTACCGGTCCTTCGGCTGGAGCATCCCCACCAGCCCGCAGCCGCAGTTCTGGATCGAAGCGCTGGCATTGGCAACCGCGGCGGCCGGCGTGGCGGCGGTCTACCCCGTCTACCGATTGAGGCGAAGCGCGCCGGCGGAAAGCCTGCGGCAGGAGTGACCTCGATGAAAACATTCTGGATGATCCTCGCGCTCTTGTCTCTTCCGGCATTCGCCCAATCGCCGACGACACAGCCGATCTTTGCGCAGGCGATCGCGCCGCGCGAATGGGTTTTCCCGCGCGATCATGGCCGGCATGACGGCTTCAAGACCGAATGGTGGTACTTCACCGGAAACCTCCGCGAAAAGACGACGGGCAGGCGTTTCGGCTATCAATTGACGTTCTTCCGCAGCGCGTTCATCCCGCACGCCACGACGCGACCCAGCGCCTGGGGCATGACCGATTTGTACTTCGCGCACGCCGCGGTCTCGGATGTCGAGGGAAAGCAATTCCATTACGCAGACCGACTGGCGCGCGGGCGCACCGGATTGGCCATCGCTTCAAATGAAGGATTAGACGTTTTATTGAAAGACTGGTCCGTCAAGACGGAACAGGAATCGATTCGCCTCGTAGCCAGTGACGCGAAGTTCGCCATCGATCTAACCGCCGGCCAGGGACGCGGCCCAATCCTCCAAGGCCCCGGCGGCTTGAATGCCAAGGGGACAGGCGCCGGACAGGCCTCCTATTACTATTCGATGATGCGAATGCCAACCACCGGCACGCTCACAATTGAAGGACGTCGCTTCGACCTGGCCGGAGATTCCTGGATGGATCACGAATTCTCCAGCAATGCGCTAGCGGAGAATCAATCCGGCTGGGACTGGATGGCCCTGACGCTGATCGACGGCAGCGACTTAATGATCTATCGCCTCCGTGACAAGGCGGGCCAAACCGACTACCTCTCCGGCACACGCCTCGATCGCGCCGGCGCAGTGCGATACCTGTCAGCGCGCGAAATCCTCTTCACTCCGTCAAAGCCATGGAAAAGCCCCGCCAGCGGCGCGACTTATCCGCAGGAATGGCGGGTGACGGTCAACGGAATGACACCGCTCACCGTCCGCACGCGCCTGACAAATCAGGAACTGCAAACGCCAAATTCAACGGACGTCACCTATTACGAGGGCGCGGTCGAAGTATTGGACGACAAAGGCGCGGCGGCAGGCGAAGGCTACCTCGAAATGACCGGCTATGCGAAGGCGCTCCCGAAGTAAGACCTGTTTCCGCGTTCCCTTTTGCGGGTTAGACTTCACAAATGAACATGCGCATGCTCGTGGGTTTGGGGCTGTGTCTTTTCGCCACCGCGGTTGGCGCGGCCGAGCCGATCAAGACAGATTTGTTCCAAGCCGACACAAACGGCTATCAAACGTATCGCATCCCCGGCGTAGTCGTGACAAAAAAGGGCACGATCATCGTCTACTGCGAAGCGCGCAAGAGTGCTAAAAGCGACTGGGGAACCATCGACGTCATGATGCGACGAAGTATCGACGGCGGCGTCACCTTCGACGCGCCGCGCCGCATGGAAAAGGCGCCCGATGCGACTGGTGTAACCATCAACAATCCCTTGGCGATTGCGGACTCCTCAACAGGGGCGGTGCACTTCCTCTACTGCGTCGACTATGCCCGCTGCTTCTACACGCGGTCCGATGATGACGGCGTCACCTACTCCAAGCCCGTAGACATCACGTTGGCCTTCGAAGAGCTCCGACCTAAATACGATTGGAAGGTCATCGCCACCGGCCCCGGTCACGGCATTCGCCTGAAGACCGGCCGGCTCCTCGTACCGGTCTGGCTGGCGCTGCGCCACGAGCACCGGCCGAGTTGCGTCGCGACGATCTACAGCGACGACGACGGTCGCACGTGGCACGCCGGAGCCATCGTCGTCGATACCACAAAGGAAACCCCCAACCCCAGCGAAACCGCCGCGGTGGAACTCACCGACGGCCGCGTGATGCTCAACATCCGCAATGAGTCCCCCCGCCACCGCAGGCTGATCAGCATATCGAAGGAAGGCATCGGCGGCTGGAGCGAGCCCGCTTTTGACGACGCGCTCTTCGATCCCATCTGCATGGCGTCGCTCGTTCGCGCGGGAGATTGCCTCGTCTTCGTAAATCCAGCGGGCGACGGAAAGGGAAAGGCGCGAACCAACCTCACCGTGCGCATCTCAGCCGACGATGGAAAAACCTGGGCCGCGCCCACGCTGCTCGAACCCGGCATCGCCGCTTACAGCGACCTCGCAACCGCGCCCGACGGCACGGTCTTCTGCTTCTATGAATGCGGTGGCGTAAAGGACCAGCAGTTCTACACGCGGTCACTGCGTCTCGCGAAGCTGGCGATTCCACCCAACCCAGGCGCAAAATAAAAGGTGGCGCGGAGCTCTCGGCTATCCACGCCACCCGGGAAGGAGGACAAAGTTAAACTAGACATTTATTATACGCCGCTCCCCGCGCCCGGTTCGACCTCCAACACAAAATCTGGCAACTGGAACCACCTTCAGCGGACGCAACCGTGCCCCAATCGTTATAAACGGCACGATTCCAGCTCGGCTGAAAGAGCCCCCACCAGCGCCCGCAGCCCGTCCAGCCGCATTGCCGGGGGCGGCATCAGGATGATCGTATCCCCGATCGGCCGCACGATGACGCCCCGGCCACGCATCCGCTGACAGACCGTGTGCCCCACCCGTAGAGCCGGGTCGAATGGCTCGCGTGTGGCCTTGTCCTTCACGAGCTCGATACCCACCATGTAACCCATCTGACGAATGTCGCCCACGTGCGGAAGTGCAAGCAGCGGCTTGAGTAACTCAGCCAACGCCGGCGCATTGTCTGCGACGTTTGCCACCACGGCCCTCTCCTCCATCAATTGCAGGTTCGCGATCGCCGCTGCGCAAGCCAGGGGATTGCCCGTGTAGGTATGGCCGTGGAAGAACGTCTTACCTTCGTCAGGCCTGCCAAGGAACGCGTCGAAGATCCGCTGCGTCGCGAACGTGGCGGCTAGGGGCAGGTAACCGCCGGTCAATCCCTTGGCGACCGTCATCAAGTCCGGTTGAACGCCTTCATGTTCGACGGCAAACATGCGACCGGTGCGGCCAAAGCCGGTGGCCACCTCGTCGCAGATCAGCAGCGTGTTGTACTCGGTGGCGAGCCTGCGGACTTCGGCCAGGAAACCGGCCGGCTGCACGATCATTCCCCCTGCGCCCTGGACGACCGGTTCAATGCAGATGGCGGCGATGGTGTTGTGGTGGCGGTCCAGCAAGTCGGTCAGCGTTACCAGCGCTTGCCGTTTGACTTCGTCAGAGGTCAGGGGTGTATTTGCGGACGGAGAACGCCAGCGATAAACGTGCGGTGTCGGCGCGAAATGCACCTTAAACAACAGCGGCAGGTACGGCTTATGAAACGCCGGCACCCGCCCGATCGACATCGCCCCGATCGTGTCGCCGTGATAGGCCTCGGTGAAGGCGATAAACTCGTGCTTCTCAGGCCGACCGCTGTTGAACCAATACTGCGCCGCGAGTTTGAACGCGATCTCCGTCGCCGTCGCGCCGGCGTCACTATAAAAAACCTTCCTCAGGTTCGACGGCACGACCCGCATCAACCGGTCAGCCAGCAGGATGCTCGGCTCATTCGCCAATCCCAGCAGCGTGCTGTGCGCGATCTTGTCGAGCTGCGCGCGGATGGCGGCGTCGATCTCCGGCACCCGGTGCCCGTGTACGTTGCACCAAAGGCTCGAGACCCCGTCCAGATAACGATTCCCGTCGGAGTCGATCAGGTGAAAGCCATCGCCGCCGACGATCACCAGCGGATCGCCCTCCATCCAACCGCTCATCGGCGTAAACGGATGCCAGACGTACTGCTTGTCCAAAGCGCGGAGCTGGTCGGTCGTCATGTTCGTCCGTGATCTATCCACAATGGCTGAGCCCCGGCTGAACCCTTGGCTCCCCTGCGGCGTATGTATCGGTACGTCCAAAAGTCCAGCGCGGGCAGGTTGAGGTTGTGGTGGTATAGTAGGGCGTGACGATTCTCGGTCAATTCAACGATCGGGTGCATAAGATCTGGTGAATGGGCCGATAATACTGGTGGTCATTGGAAGATAGGCAAAGCATGAATAAGATCCGGGAACTCTCCCCTCTCGAATGGATGATCCGAACCCAGGTGGTTGACCGCGGGATCGATGACGCCCACGTCATCGAAGCCATGCGGCAGGTGCCCCGGGATAAGTTCTTCAAGCCGGGCTCGACCGAGCTGGCGTATGCCGATCAGGCCGCTCCGATCGGGCACGGACAGACCATTAGCCAGCCCTATATCGTCGCCCTGATGACCCATCGCCTGGACCTCCGCCCCGGTTTGCGGGTGTTGGAGATCGGCACGGGCAGCGGCTACCAGACCGCCATCCTTGCTCGTCTGGCCCAGGAAGTTTGGACCGTCGAACGGCTTAAGCCCTTGTTGGATGAGGCCTTCGAACGATTGCTCGATTTGGGTTGCCGCAATGTGCATTTTAAGTTCGGTGATGGATCGCTCGGCTGGGCGGAGCATGCCCCGTTCGATCGCATTCTGATCGGCGCCGGCGCTCCCGAGCTGCCGCGCAATCTGCTGTTGACCCAGTTGAAGGAGGGCGGCAAGGCCGTCCTGCCAATCGGACCCCAGGAGGAACAGATCCTGACCGAGGTGACGCGGGTGGGTAAGGAACTGATCACCAAGGACGTGTGCGCCTGCCGCTTCGTCAAGCTGATCGGTGAAGCGGGTTGGTCGAAGGATGTGTCGAAGGAGTGAGCGAAACATCCGCGACCCCCTCGATAGGTTCCCGATATCGCCGTTTGGCGGGCCTGCGGCGGCAGATTCGCGGCGCTAGTCCTTTCGCCGGTGATACTCAGCCAACGCGAATTCGATTATTCAACCCGCGATCGGGCAGGCCGACGTTGCCGTTCCCACATCCGTGGAACTACCGCGACCCAATCCGGATCCTCGAAAGCTGTTTCTCCGGCGCCGATGAGATTCAAGGGCCCGGGCGGCACAATCGGTATCTGGACATGTTCGGACTTACTCCCGTGCTCATCACCCGCGATCCGGGAATGATTGAGGCCATCATGATCCAGACGGGGGATCGCGAGGGACAGTTCGACCGGGACACGCTTCCCTTCGTCGGCATTGCGCAGGCGACCGGCATGAACACGCTGCTCTCCAGCAATGGGGCCGACTGGCGCCGCCAACGAAAAATGGCCGCGGCCCCGTTTGGAAAGACCAAAATCTTTCAATTGGACCGATTCCACGAATTTGAGGAAACATTTCGGCGAACGGCCACCGCGCGGATCGGAGCGCTGCGGCAGCGCCTCGAAAGTGGCGGCGAAAAGAGGCTGACAATCTGCATTGAGCCCGAAGTCAAAGTAATCATGTTGGAGATGCTGACCAACAACTTCTTTGGCGCCAAGATCAGCCATGATGAATTGCGAACCGAGTATATGCCCGCGTTGGAGCGCATCATCGAACACATCGTTCGCGACACGATATTCGGCCAGCTAGCCGTCGTGGGATGGGGGGTGTCGCTGTTTCGCTCGAGAATTAAGTCGTTCAGAGAGGATAATGCCGTGTTTGAACGGCTGACCGACTTGGTGC
>JAQGHM010000346.1 GCA_028291615.1 Phycisphaerales bacterium
GAAACATCACCGCCCCGCACAGCGCCCCCAGCACCGCCAGGATCACCAGCAGCGTGTCGAGCACGTCATGAAACGTCACGAACAGCAGGAAAAAGATCAGCGCGAACGCCATCGGCAGGATTAGCGCCATCGTCTGGTTCGTCCGCATCTGATGCTCAAAATCACCTGACCATTCCACCGACATCCCCGTCCCCGCAAGCTGCGCTTCGATCGGCTTGAGCGCCTGCCGCGCCTCCTCGACGAACCCGATCAGATCGCGCCCCTGCACATTTAGCGTCACGTAATTCCGCAATCGCCCGTTCTCCGACTTGATCATCGCCGGCCCCTCGGTGACGCGAATGTCCGCCAGCGTTTTGAGCGGGATCTGGATCATGCCTGAAGAAGTCCTGAGTGCCGAGTCCTGAGTCCTGGGTGCGCCAGGCGCGCTCATCGGCGTCGCGCCGGAAGATCCGCCGGACATCCCTGCGCCCATCCCGCCGCTCGCCGGCTTCGCGCTTCCCGCCTGGGACACCGCGCCGCTCGAACTATTAACTTCCGTCAACGTCGCTGGCGTCGCGCTCCCCGTCACCAGCACATTTCCCACCGCATCAATGTCCTGCCAGTAATCTCGCGCATACCGCAGGCGGATCGGAAATCGCTGCCGCCCCTCCACCGTCATCGTGATCTTCGAGCCGCCCAGGGCCGTCTCGATCGCCTGGTTTACATCAGCGATGTTCACACCATACCGCTGCAGCTTCTCGCGATCCACATGGATCTCAAGATACCGCTTCCCCATCGCCTGATCGGTGATCACATCCGCCGCCCCCGGCACCGTCCGCAGTTTCGCGGCGATCTGATCCGAAATGTTTTGCATCTTCGAAATCGCCGCCGCAACGGACGAAGCATCCTGCGCCCCCGCCACTGCTGAACCCGCAACGCCCGCCGTAATCGGGCCAAACACCTTCACCCCGATCTGCGTCCGCACGCCCGTCGCCAGCATGTTCACGCGGTTCTGGATCGGTTGCGTCCACGTGTTCCCCCAGCCCGGCATCTGCAATTCCCCATCCATCTCCTTCTGCAAATCCGCCTTGGTCTTCTGCCAGAGGAACAGCCGCTTTCCCAGTTCCGGCGACGCCTCCTGCGCCAGGCGATTGACCTCCGCCGGAATCGCTTCGCTCGCGCCGGCGAACTTCGTCCCCCGCGCCGCGCGCATCAACCCGTCGATCAGCATCGTATTAAGCTGCGGCACCGCGTGATCGAACAATTCGTGATCCAGCGTCTTCACCCGCGCCGCGATCAACGTCTCGCGCCGCCGCTGCACCTGCTCAAACGTCCGCTCGGCAAACCCAGGCGTCCGCGCGCCGATCGAACGTTTGACAAACGTCACCGCATCCCCAACCGCCCCCGACCGATCGCTCAGCAGATCGTCGCGATTGCCTGCAATGCCCGTCGCAATCAGCGCGGAGCGCAAATGATTCAGCAGCCCATCCAACTCCTCCTGCCGCGGCAGGTCCGCCAGCCGAAGTGTGTGCTCCCGCGCGCCCTTAACAAGCCGATCCCGATCAGACTGGCTGATCGGCCGCAGGAGCGCCTGATTCGCCTCCATCTGCTTCACCATCGCATTGATCACGCCCGACGCGAGCTGGTCTGCCAGCGTCCAGCGATACTCCTCCTGCCGAAGCCGCACGAACTCCCGCGCCGCGCGGTCGAACTGGATCATTGCCCCATCGGTCGCCGTATCCAGTAGCTCGCGATCACCATCCGCCCCGCCCTTCAAATACCCGCGCCGTTGAAGCTGACCCGCAAGGATCTTCGCCTGCGTCATCGCGTCATCGCTATCCACTTTCCGCCGCGGCCAATGCGGGATCGGCCGCAGGTTAATGATCGTCTCCACCATCTCTACCGGCGAAGGATCCGTCGCCGTATCCGCCCGCCCGATTTTCCCCACCACCTGCTCCACCTCCGGAAAACTCCGCAGAATCTGATCCCGCAGCCGCACGTCATCCACCGCCTCCGCCATCGAAATCCGCGGCGCGGCGCTCGGCATGTCCATTAGCGACCCTTCATCAAGATCCGGCTTGAACTCCGACCCCAGCTTCGGGAACCGCGTATCCGCCACCAGCGCAATCACCACGATCGATGCGATCAGCAACACCTTCTTCAACGAGCCCGCAACAAAAAACACAATCAACCCCAGCGAAAACGCCAGCGCCACCTGCCTGATCATCGCGCTCTTGAAGAACGCTCCACCCAGAACCAGGATCACCGCCATCAACCACCAAACCGCCGCCGGTCGATCCGTCATCCACGTCAGCACCGGCTTATAAATGTTGATGAACGACCGGACGATCCAATTCTGCTCCTCGCTCTTCAGCCGCCCCTTGATGAAAATCGGTATCAGCGCCGGCACCAGCGTGATCGCCATCAGCGCCACGCCGATCATCGCAAAGCTCTTCGTGAAGGCCAGCGGATGCGAAAGCTTCCCCTCCATTCCGCGTAGCGCAAACACCGGCAGAAACGACATCAGCATGATGACGACCGAGAAGAAAATCGGCCGCCCCACCAGCCGGCAAGACCGCACCACGATCTCCGTCGTATCCCCGCGCACCGGGTCGTCACCGAACTGCTCCTTGAGCTGATGCGAGGCGTTCTCCACCATCACCACCGACGCATCCACCAGAATCCCGATGCTGATCGCGATCCCGCACAGCGACATGATGTTGCTCGGCATGTCCAGGTAATACATGAACAAAAACGACGTCAGCACCGCCATCGGCAGCGTCACGCAAACGACGATCGCGCTCCGCAGGTGCGTCAGGATCAGCAAGATCGCCAGCGACGCGATGATCATCTCCTCCTTCAATGTCCCCGTGACCGTATGGATGGCCGACTCAATGAGCCGCGTCCGCTCGTAAAACGGCACCACCCGCACGCCCGCCGGCAGGCCCGGCGTCAGTTCGCGAATCCGCGCCTTGATCGCCTTCGTTACTTCGAGCGGATTCTGACCAAACCGCATCATCACCACGCCCCCCACCGCCTCCTGCCCATCCTTCTCCAACGCACTGCGTCGAAACTCAGGCCCAAGCTGCACCACGGCAAGCTGCTTCAGCGTGATCGGCACCCCGCCGCGGTTCGCCACTTCCACCGACTCCAGATCCTTAAGCCCGCGCAGCCACCCCAGCCCGCGAATCAAATACTCCGTGTTTGACTGCACCACCGCCTTCGCCCCCACCGACATGTTTGAGTTCGCAATCGCGCTGTAAACCGCCGAAAGCGGCAGGTCATAAAGCCGCAGCTTGCTAGGATCGATGTCCACCTGGTACTCGCGCACAAACCCGCCAACGCTCGCCACTTCCGCCACGCCCGGAATGCTCGAAAGCTGATACCGCACGGTAAAATCCTGCACCGCGCGCAGCTCATCCAGGGATCGCCCCTCCCCCTCCACCGTGTACCAGAAGATCTGCCCCAGCGCATTGGCATCCGGGGCAAGCTGCGGCGTAACATCCACCGGCAGCGCCGCCCGCGCCGTCGTCAGCCGCTCCAGAATCCGCGTCCGCGCAAAATACGGATCGGTGTGATCATCGAAGATCACGCTGATCATCGAAAAATTAGGCTCCGAAGACGACCGCACCGTCTTAACCCCCGCCAGCCCCTGCAACTGAACCGACAGCGGATAAGTAATCTGATCCTCGATCTCCTGCGGACTCCGCCCCATCCAATCCGCAAAGACGATCACCTGGTTCTCAGACAAATCTGGAATCGCGTCCACCGGCGTATGCAACACCGCGTACAGCCCCCACACCGCAATGCCCAGCCAAGCGGCGATCACCAGGTATTTGTTGCGAATACTAAATTCGATAATTCGGGAAATCATGGTAAATCCGTAATCAAGATGCTTGACGTATCACGGGCGTCCCGCCCGTGCTGATTGTGTAGTAGTTTCGAGAACTTCCATTTCTGTAACCTCCAACGCTTCTTGCACGGGCGAGACGCCCGTGATACGGGCACATTAGTTAATGGGCGGGCGGATTCAGTCGATTTTCACTATCCAAAAGAAACGCCCCCGTAGTCACCACCTGATCCCCTTCCTTCAACCCGCCCAACACCGGATATAGATCCTCCGCCGCCAGCGATCCCAGCATCACCTCTCGCAGATCAAACACCCCCGGCGCAGACTGAACGAAGACAATCTTCCGCGTCCCCGTGTCGATCACCGCCGACCGTGGCACCGCCAGCACATAAGCCGCCGCTCCATCCGTCCCCGCATCATGCGACGGCATCGGCGCAGACTTAGGCAACGGCTCCACCGGCCCCCCGCAATCGAACATCCGCAACCCCATGTACGGATTGGCCGTCGGACCCGTCACCTGCAGCCAGTACGGCTTGTCCTTCATCGGACAGAGATAAATTTGCACCGCCGGTGCATCGATCGGCTGGCCCGTCACTTTCGCTATATCAATCAGCGCCAGCGAAACCTTCTTAAACGTCTCCCGCAGCGCTTCGATGTTCTCCCCCGCAGTCTCCTTTACCGCCGCGGTCAGACGCGCGTAAGCATCCTTCAACTTTGCATCCGCGCCCGGCGATTCAAGCATCGCCACCGTTTGCGCCAGGAGCGCCGGCACATCATCAATCTTGTCATGCGCCAGCAAATCCGCAGATTGCAGGTAAGGCTTCAACGCCCGCTGAAACACCCGCGCCCGCTCCGCTTCCGCGCTCATCGTTGAAGTCGCTTGCATCGTCGCGGGTACGGTGCTCGGACCAGTCGTCGGCACCGCCGGCGCTTTGATCAGCGCGGTCGCAAACATCCCCGGCCGCAACCGCAGATCCTTGTTCGGCACTTCGATCCGCGCATCCAGCGTCCGCGTCTGGGGGTCCAGTGCAAACGCAAGGTACGTCACCGTCGCCTGGATCGTCTCATTCGGCAGCGATTCCACCTGCACGCTGACCTTCTGCCCGATCCGCACCAACGGAATGTCCGCTTCGTAAAGCTTCGCCTTCAACCACAACGACGACAGATCCGCCACCGCGTAAGCCGTCTGCCCCACCTGCAGATACTGGCCCGGATTGATCTCCTTGCGCACCACCGTGCCCGTGATCGGACTGGTCACCGTAAAGTGGGTGGGAATCTTCCCCGAAGCATCAAACTCCTGGTCCAGCTTATCGAGCTGCTCGCGCGAGATGCCCCAAAGCACCAGCTTCTGCATCGATGCGTTGTAAACCGCCGAGGCATCCGCCCGCGTCTCCGCGCCGGCATCCTTCGGCAGATCGTTCACGCGCTTGCGAGCCTGTAAATACTCCCGCTGCGCCGTGAAGACTTCCGGGCTGTAAAGCGAGTAAACCGGATCACCCGCCTTCACGCTCTGCCCGGTGTAAGTAAGAAACAATTCATCCGCTCGCCCCGCCACCCGCGCCGAGATGTTCGCCAGCCGCGTCTCGTCGTAATCCAGCACCCCCAGCGCCCGCACCTCGCGCACCAGCGGCTTGTACGCCACCGCCGTCGTTCCAATGTTCGCCAGCGCCAGCCGGTAAGGCGAAAGCTGGATGCGATCCGTAATCGCCGCCCCTTTCTCCTTCGGATCTCGCTTCTTCAAGTCCATCGAGCAGATCGGGCACTGCCCCGGCTGGCTCCGTACCACCTGCGGGTGCATCGGACAGTACCACTCGTCATGCGCATCGGCCGCCGCGTAAGCGCTGGGCGGCCGCGTCCACTTGTCGACATGCGCCTTAATGTTGTCCCAATACCCCACCAGCAGCGCCGCGACGATAAAGATCGCCACAAAGCGCAGCCGCGCGAAGAACATCTTCGTCACCGTCCAAACCTTCTCAGATGTAGTCATGGCGTCACCTTCTCTTCATGTTTCACGTCTTCATGTTTCAGCGTTTCGATGTCGATCCCCGCCAGCGCTTCCAACTCCGCCAACTGCTTCTCGCGCGCAATTCGCGCCTGCGCGATCATCAGCCGCACGTCGAGCAGCGTGCGCTGGCTGTCGATCAGCTCGATGAAACCGATCTGTCCGGCCGAATACGCCTGCCGCGAGCTCGCCAGCGCCTGCTCGGCCTTGGGGAGCACGGTTTCCTTGAAAAGCCCGACCTGCTGCTCGGCGTTGCGCAGCGCGTAGAGCGCCGCGACGAAGCTTGCCCCGCGGTCGGCCCGCGTTTGCCGCGCCATCGCTTCGGTCGAGCGCAGCATCGCCCGCGCCTCGGCGATCGACGCCTTGATGGCCGGGATTGTCGTCGGCAGGATCACCATCGCGCCCAGCGTCTGGAATGATCCGGTAAACGCCGCGGCGGGGTTGATGTCCGGGATATACTGCATCCGCGCCAATTCCAGCGCGTCCTTCCGCGAGGCCACGTCGCGGGCCAGCGCTGACAGTTCGGGATTGGCATCCACCGCGGACGCGATGAGCTGCGCATCATCCGCCCAGAGCGGCCGCGCTTCGGGCAGGCCGGCGGGAAGACCGAGCCCCTCGCCCGGTTTGCGGCCGAGCACCCCGTTGAGCATGGCGCGCATCGAGTGATGCTGCGATTCCATCTTCGCCAGTTCCGCCTCGGCCAGGCGGTGCTCGATCTGCGCCTTGAGCAAGTCCTGCTGCGGCGCACCGGCGCGGACGCGGTCGGCGGCGGTATCGGAGATCAGCCGCAAGAGCGACGTATTGTCGCGCTGGATGCGGATCTGTTCTTCCATCAGCGTCAGGTCCAGCCACGCTTGCAGGACTTGCTTCTGCAGCGCGAACTTTTTGGCGGCGAAGCGCTGACCGGCGGCGCGGGCGTTCTCCAGCGCGACCCGGCCGGCCTTGGCGGTCTTGGTGGGGAACGAGACGTTTTGCATCGGGTCGAAGCCGACGTTCACCGTCGTCCGATCCCACGCCTTCATCCGGCCGCCGGAGAACATGTAGCTGAAGCTTGGAGCCAGATTGGAGTTGGGCCAGTTGGCGGCCTGGTCGATCCGGGCGAAGGTGGCGGCCCAGTCGAAGTAGGCGGCTTCTAGGTCTCCGTTGGCCAGGAAGGCGCGATGAAGAACATCCTGCCAAGTCGGGTTGTCGGGGAGGTCCGGGACGGCGGGCGATTCGGGGACGTATGGTACGCCCGCGCGGTCTAGGCGGGCGCGCTCGTCAACCGTGCCGGGGGGGCGGAGGACGCAGCCGCTTAGCAGCAGGGGGACGGCAAGAACAATCAGGCAATAGCGGAACATGATCGATCCTTAATGACATGTGTGCGACGCGATTGACGCCGGGGCACATGCGCAGGATCAGATCAGGAGGAGGCAGAATTGATGGAAGAGGTCCGCCGCGGGTGGGCCGTGGGTGGCGGCGCGCGGGGTGGTGATTGAACAGTGGATGGGGAGCGGTTGCTGGATGGGCGAGAGGGCGAAGGTCAGGGTTGGCGCGGGGAGCGTGGTCTGGTCGCCAGCGGCGGTGGTGCGGTCCTGGGCGGCGAGCTGGCAACGGGGGCAGGGGGACTCGGGGGATTTGTCCTTGGGTTTCTCGCAGCGGTGGCAGGCGGCGTGCTTGGCGGTTTGGACGGGGGCAGGGCTGGCGCAGGAGGCGATGCAGGCTTGCGCGCCGCCTCCGAGGGTGAGCACGAGTACCATCGCAACTAATCGAGTCAGGGCCTGCATGAGCGTCTCTTACTATATATCGGCCAGAACGCCTGGGGCAACTAAACCACCAGGAATTCGAGGCGTTTGAAGCGGCCTATCAGTAAGCACAGGCTGAATGTGATGACGAAGGTGAGGGCGAAATTGAGCGCCAGCATGGGGATAACCCAGGCTTCCCACTGGGTGATGGAGGGGTTTAGGAGTTTGGTCTCCAGGATCGTCAGGCCAATGATGACCGCGGGGTGCATGAAGTGCAGGCCGAAGGCGTGGTGGCTGACCTTGGGGAAGCGATCCTTCATCAGCGGGTGGCGGAGGATCAGGACGAAGATCGCCAGGGCGGTGACGAAGCGCCCGACCTTCAGGCCCGCCAGCGCTTGCGGCCAGGCGTTGGCGGTCGTGCCGCGGTCGAGCAGGATCAGGGTCTCGATGATGTGCAGCGCCAGACCGGCGATCAGCAGGCCGACCCAGTAGGCCGTCGGCGTGTGGGCGATGAAGTTGCGCCAGCGCCGCTGACCCGCGGACATCATCCCCAGCAGCGGGAAGATCAGCAGGGGCAGGGCGAGGACGTTGCGCCAGACCCACATGGCATGATCGACCGCCCGGCCGGCGCGGGTGGTTTCGGGGAGGAAGGCTGAGCCGTAGGCGACGATCGTCCACGCGACCAGCGTCGCGCTGATCCAGAGCCACGCGAGGACGGGCCTGTTCCAGAGCTGCGCGAGCAGGGGGATCAAGAGCAGCGAGCAGAGGATGACCGGGAGGTAGTAGAGGTGGTCGTGGGCGTGGCCCAGCAGCAGGATCTCCTTCCAGACGGCGGGGTCTTTCCAGTTGAGGTGGTCGTGGCCCAGCGGGCCGGGGTCCACGTTGAGGCCCCGGGTTTCGAGGAACTTGTGCAGGGCGAAGTAGAAGAAGCTCCAGCAGAGAAAGGCGGGGATCAGGCGCTTGAAGCGGCGCTGCAGCAGCTCGCCCCAGGAGCGGCGCTTGTCGTAGAGCTGATGCCAGTAGATGAAGAAGGAGATCATCATGAAGCAGGGGACGCCAAAGCGCCCGGCGACGTTGATGGAGAAGATGGCTTGATAGAGGAGGGAATAGGGGCGAGGGTCGTCCGAGAGACGATCGAGGTACGGCTGGGTGACGTGGGTCAGGACGATGACGAGCATGGCGAGGATGCGGAGGGAGTCGAGGTTCTCCATCCGGCGACGAGTGGGGTTGAAGTCGAGGAGGGAGGGACGGAGCGGGGACTTTTCCTCCACCAGCAGCGGCACTTCGGGCATGCTCTGATCGAGGGCGGGATCTTTTGGGGCGGCGGCGTCGGGCATGGGTGGTATTGTTATCGGTTGCGGGGGGGTGGGGAAGAGAGGGAGGACCCGCGAATGGACGCGAATGGGGGATTGACCACGGACGCACGGAGAGGGGGCGAGCGGGGAGGTGGGGGTGTTGAGATGGGCGGGTGAAATTCTGCGTTTTGCTGGGGCGTCGCATTCTGTCGCATTTCGTCGCATCGGGGAGGGGGGGCGGGTGAAAAGTTGGCTTCGTTTCGCGCCGGCGCGCGAGGGGCGGGTTGGGCGAGGGGCGGGGAGAAACGCCAGGTAGCCACATAGCCAGATAGCCAAGGGGAGGTGAGATTGGCGGGGTGAGGTGGCTTCGTTTTGCGCCGGTGCGCGGGATTGTGGGGCGGTGTGGTCCATTGTGGCGCGGGGCTTGGGGCTGGGATATCGGTGGGTTCGTTCTGCAGGATTCGTGATGGGAGCGTGGCACCCGGGGGCGGTGGGTTCGTTCTGCGCGATTTGCGGGTGATGGGGCGCGTTGGCGGGGTTTGGCGCGCATTGGCAAGTGTTGGCGCGCGTGAGCCGGTCGTGGCGCGCGGCGCGGGTGGGTGGGTTGTCGCGAGGCGCATAGTTGGTCCTCCCTGTTAATGGGGGTGGTGCGCGTTTGGGACCACGTTCGCGCATCGCGCGGGGTGGAATGTGGGTTTTTCGCGGGATTATGCAGGAAATATTTTTTAGTTTTGCGTGGGAGGGGGGTGCGCGCGGAGGGGTAGTGGGATGCCTGAGGGATGCGATCGGAGACGTGAAACATGAAGACGTGAACATGAAGAACGGGGAAGGACGGAGTACCGGCGGCGAAGGGCTCTCCCCTCCGGAAGACCGCCTTGCCGTAAGCTGGCCGGCGGTATTCTTGTGGTGGGCCGGTGCGGTAGGATGGCGGATGATGAGGCGAGTGCTCCGTATCCTCTTCGACGCCGCAACGGCGCTGTCGCTGTTGCTGTGCGTGGCGGCCGTGACTCTTTGGATCTACTGCTACAATCACAGGTTTAGTAGCCCTATATGGTTCGAGCGAGCGACCGGACCAAGCACATGGAAGACCCTGCTCGTTTGGCCGGATTCAGTGATGCTTGAACGGGGGACCCGCTTGATCCCAATGGCTTCGCAACTGCCCGGCCCTATCATGGTTGACACGACGTGGCAGCGCGGGGGGTTCGGCATCATCATTGAGGGGCGGCAATCCGTCGCCCACGACCTCACGCTTACGAATCCGCCCATCTACACCCGCTCGACGGTCATATTCGTCAAGTTCTGGCTGATGGCCCTGCTGCCCGCGTTCCTGCCCGCGATCTGGGCCTACCGACAGCGTCTGATGTTGGCTCGATGGATGACCATCCAGCTCTCCGGTGGCCGCGCCGCGCGCCCCCCAGAGGGCCGTTGCGCGACGTGCGGCTACGACCTCCGCGCCACGCCGGACCGCTGCCCGGAGTGCGGCGCGGTTCCGACCGCGCGAGAAGCGAGGCTTCCGGGGGCGTGAGGGTGACGGGGCGGATCGAGAGTCCGTTCGCTTCGCGGCGCCCTTCGACTAGCTCAGGCCAGTGCAGCCGCATTCGCTCCGCCGCATGACCTCCCCTTGACGGGGGGCGATTCGGCCGAGGGGGGCGGCCCCGAGCGTGTTAGCATGTTGTGGTGAGGCGACGCATTTGGAAGGTCTTGGGCGCGGCGGCTGTGTTTCTGCTGTTACTCTGCGCTGGGGCGGTTGTGCTTTGGGCGCGCAGTTACTGGGTGATCGACAGCATTGTTCGGAATGGTGGGGGGACGGCCATCCACATCTGTACGAGTGATTGCACGTTAGAGATCTGGTGCTTGCAGGGCCAACTCGAGGATCGCCCGGCCGGGTGGAGCTACGTGAGTTGGACCAATGATCGGCCCCAATACGTGTGGGGATGGTATGAATTCCGAACGGATGGGCAGTTGAAGATCGCCGCGCCGTGCTGGCTGCTGGTTCTAGCGACGGGGGTTCCGGGCGCGACGTGGATGCTGACGCGCTGGGTCCACCGGCGGTACGAGGCATCGCGGCGTGACGGGCGAGGGCGTGTGTGTCCGAAGTGCGGTTACGACCTTCGGGCTACGCCGGAGCGATGCCCTGAATGTGGGGCCGTTCCCAGCGTGACCGCGTTAGACGCGAGGCTCCCGGGGCGGGGAGGGTGACGGGGCGGATGGAGAGGGCGCGCATGCTACAGCGCGTATCGGGCGGAATGCGGAGGGGAATTAGCGGCAGATGGACGCCGGTGAATACGCAAGAACGTAATGCCGATTAGTGGCCGGGGCGGCGCCGCTCCGACCCTCGAACCACACGAAACTTACCCGCCGGCTCGGTCCACTGCATTGGCGGGTTATGCGGCGATCGCTGGACTCAATAGAATTGCGCCACCGTTTCGAACCCGCCGCCTGCAGGCTCGAAGAAGACGTACACGGCGCCCTTGTCGTGAAACAACTCCGGCGCATCGACGGCGATCTGCCCGACGAAAACCAGCGGCCGCCCATCTCGGATCGGCCAATCCGCGCCTTGGATCCACCGTGGCGGCTTGTCGGTGTAGCGGAAGAGTTCCTTCGCCCGCTGCTTGATCAGCTTCTTCTTCGCCGCGTCGCTCAGAGTGTCGTCCGCCGGCAGGATCTTCTCGGTGATGAACTCTATGGGCGGATCGGCGTAGTTTGGCATCGCCGCCAATATCAGCGAATACAGGTCGCCGTATCGCTTGACCGGCTGGCAGGGGACGTCGGCCTGCCAGAGAAACTGTTCGATGATTCCCTCGGAGTTCACAAGCCCGCCAAGGCTCGTGCGGTTGGCGCCGTCGTGCAGCTTTCGGAAAGCATTTGTGGACGCCGGATAGCGCGGATCTTCGAATACGCCGAGCAACGTCCGCATCTCCTCTATCGACAGCGCCGCGTCTAGCGCGGGGCCGTCCACTCGGCCTTCGACGAAGCCGACGAGCGTGTCCAACTGTGGCTGATAGGCGGCTACCTCTGGACGCATTCGTTTACCCCGTTTCGCCGCACAACCATTGATTCTACCACACCCGCGTCATAGAGCATGACGCGGCCCGGCATCGCGCGCGACGCCGCAACTATCACGATCATAATGGCCTGCGGCAACTGCGGCAAAAAATAACGGCGGTGGCAATTCGCAAGGCGCTGTTTGGGATTCAACAACCGCCGCCGAGCGGAGATGAGGATCGTCGCTGCGCGACGGGAGGAAAGGACTCTCAGCCGCCCCGGCATCTCACCCCGCCCCGTCGGCCTGCCTTCTTCGTCTTTCACCCCGTAGGATGTGGCGATGAGGCGCTTATTCGGGATGGCGTTCAATACCGCAACGGTGCTTTCTGTGCTGCTTTGCGTGATCGCGGGCGTGATGTGGGTCAGGAGTCTGCGAGTGACGGAGATGATTCTCGCGGGCAGAGGCGCTCAAATCGTCGTCTCCGGTAACGGCCAGTTCGCATTCGCCTTGATGAGGTATATCGGGCCAGTTGACCTAACCTACGCGCGGTCGCCGGATGGCTGCCCGTTCGCGGAGGCTGGTCAATATGTTGAGATTCGGTGCGGCGGGCACCATCACGAAGCCTTCGGTGCGCTGTTGTGTTATGGGGTTCACTACACGGGCGGCCCTTTCAACCTCGTGGCGATTATCCCCTATTGGGCAGCGCTCTTGCTCGCCGCCCTTCTGCCAATCATTTGGCTTCTCTCCCTGCTGCGGCGAAGACGGAGGGCGCTGGGCATTTGCCGCGTCTGTGGCTACGACCTCCGCGCGACCCCCGAATATTGTCCCGAGTGCGGAAGGGTACCTTGATTTACATCGAGCAGTATTGCTCCGCTGACCGCTGAATTGAAGATCGCTGCGCTCTTGCTGGTTGGGTGGAGTACCACTCAATGTCGCGGAGTACCGCGACGCCATGGGCGGGCCGGCCGTGCCACCCACTTGCGTGTTCGTTCCCTGGAGCATCAGGATTGGCGATGTTTGAATTGGGGCGCGTGATGGGGGAGTTGCGCCGTTGGACGCGGCCCGCAAGCGGGCCGGCTAAACGATGGGGTTTGCAGTCTTCGTGCGCTTTGTGACTTGGTGGTTCAATCTTTTTGGCGGAGCATCAGGATTCGGTGGGATTCGCTGTCGCCTATGTAGATTGTGCCGTCTTGGTCTATGTATAGGCCGTGGGGGCGGGTTAGTTTGCATTCCAGTGGGGTGGTGAAGGGCCCGTCGCCTTTTTCGCCGGTGCCGGCGACTGTGGTGATGATGTTGGTGGTGGGGTTGATCATTCTGATGGTGTGGGATTCGGTGTCGGCGATGTAGACGTTGCCGTTCCTGGCGAGGGCGATGGCTTTGGGGCCTGAGAGGGTGGCGGATTGGGCTGGGCCGTTGTTGCCAGGGGGGGCGGTGTTGCTTTTTTTGCCGGTGCCGGCGAGGTGGTGGAGGGTTTGGGTTTTGGCGTCGACCTTGTAGATGGCGTTGCCTTCTCTGAGGGCGAGGTAGCAGTTGCCCTGGGGGTCGAAGTCTATGGCGCGGGGGCCTTGGAGGGGGGTGTCTTTGATGGGGGCGTTGTCTAGTTGGGATGCGGGGGAAGACCCGGGCAGTGACGTGCCTGGGCCTTGGGGTTTTTCTTTGGCGTTGGCGCCGGCGTAGGTGGTGATCGTGCTTGTCTTCATGTCGATCTTGCGGATGCGGTGGTTGAGGATGTCGCAGATGTAGAGGTCGCCGGCGGGGTCGAACTGGAGGGAGTGGGGTTGGTTGAACTGGGCGTCTTTGGCGGGGCCGTTGTCGCCTTTGAAGCCGGGTTTGCCGGTGCCGGCCAGGGTGTCGATCGTGCCGGTCTTCATGTTGATGTGGCGGACGACGTGGTTGACGCGTTCGACGAAGTAGAGGTCGCCGGTTTTGTCGAATCTTAGTTCGTAAGGTTCGTTGAGGAGGGCGGCGGTGGCTTGGCCGTTGTCGCCGGCGTAGCCTTTTTTGGTGGGGGTGCCGGCGATCGTGGAGATGAGGCCTTGAGGGGTGATCTTGCGGATGATGTGGTTGTCGGTGTCGCAGAAGTAGAGGGCTTGGTCGGGGCCTTTGGTGAGGCCGAAGGGGTTGTTGAGCTGGGCCTGCGCGGCGGGGGTGTTGTCGGGGGAAAAGCCTTTCTGGCCGGTGCCGGCGATGGATTGGATCTGGGCTTGGAGGGGGAGGGTTAGGAGGACTGAAATTATGAGTAGGGGGGTGCGCATGGGGATGTGATAACTCGCGGGTGGGGGTTGGGGAAGGTGTGGGGAGATGGCGCTGTTGGTGGTCGGAACGTGCGAAACCGCGTAGCGACGTTTGTTGGGCATTGCGGTGACGGTGGTTCGTGCTTTCGGGGCGAGTTGGTTGGGGGTATCGTCGTGTCTGGCGCGCGTGGAGCTGTCATGTCTGAATGGTGACGGGGGGGTCTGACGTCGGGAGGTGCAAAGCTATGAAGCATCTTAACGTTTCGAAGAATCGGGTGCACTTTAAGGTGCTCGCGCAGGGGTCGTCGAGCCAGGCGGCGATGATGACGCTGCGGGGCGGGGAATCCAGCAGCGACGCGGTGGAGAACGAGCATCCGAAGGCTGAGCAGTGGGTGTACGTGATTCGCGGGAGCGGGCGGGCGAAGACCAGGGGACGGTCGGTCGCGATCAGGGCGGGGTCGCTGGTGTTGATCGAGAAGGGTGAGGCGCATCAGATTAGCAACACGGGGAGGGGGGTGCTGGTGACGTTGAACGTTTATGCGCCGCCGGCGTATACGGCGGCGGGGGAGGTTCGGGGGGCGGTGGAGTGATTGTTGCGTCTTCTGCTGGCTTAAGCGAAGGCGGCCGCTAAGACGCAAAGAGCGCAAAGAAAGGCGAGTTGATTTGGAGGTTTTAGCGGATCAACTGTGGGTGTGCACGTGGGTAGAGTAGGGGTGATGTGGCGTCGTATACTGGCGGGTTTTTGCTTTGGGTTGGTCTGCTGGGCGGCTGTGCTTGCGGTGCGCGCGGCTGCGCCGGCGTCGGGGGGGTCGGAGGGGGCG
>JAQGHM010000362.1 GCA_028291615.1 Phycisphaerales bacterium
CTCAGGACTCAGCACTTCCGGGCTATTCGATTTTAATCCCCGTCGCTCTCCCCAAATCCGGCGCGCCCCTCGTGCAACTCGCCGACACACTCTTCGGCCAGGACAAGGAACACTCCCGCCTCGTCGCCATCCACCTCCGCAAGCCGACCGATCACGAAGCCTACCGCTCCGGCCTCGACGACGCCGCCCAATCCCACGACCCCTCCCTCGCCCCCCTCCTCGCCCAGGCACGTGGCCGCTCCATCCCCGTCGAGCAAGTCTCCTTCGTCTCGCGCGACATCCCCGGCGACATCTCCGCCCTCGCCAAACTCCACCGCGTCAACCTCGTCCTCATGGGCTTCCACAAACCCGTCATCGGCAAACAGATCCTCGGCGGCACCGTCCACCGCGTCCTCCAGCAGTGCGAGACCGACGTCGCCGTCTTCGTCGATCGCGGCTTCCGCACCGCCCACCGCATCCTCGTCGCCTACCTCGGCTCCACCCACGACCGCCTCGCCCTCGACCTCGCCGCCCGCATGGCCCGCAGCGTAGACGCCCAGGTCACGGTCCTCCACGTAGTAGCCCCCATGCGCGGCCGCGGTGAACAGGCAAGCGACGCAAGGCAAGCCGTCAATCGCATCTTCCAAGAACACGGCCAACACACCCCCGTCACCTTCCGAGTCATCGAAGACGAATCCCCCGTAGGCGTAGTCCTGCATCAAGCCCAAAACGCCGACCTGGTCATCATCGGCGTTGCCGAAGAATGGGGCCTCGAATCCCACCTCTTCGGCTGGCGCGCCCAACGCATCGCCCGCGACTGCCCCAGCTCACTCCTGATCGTCCGCAAGTGCGACCCGCAACCAACCGTTATGCGCGCCGCCGCCGACACAGAGCAATCCACGTTGTCTTCCGCCCCAAATCAGACTTGAAATGATCGGCCCCCGCCGCCACGCTATATCCATGCGAACCGCGCTCATCCTCTTGCTAGTTCTTCATCTCCTCACCCATCCAGCCCTCGCCGCCGAACTCCCCACCCAACCCAACATCCTCTTCATCCTCACCGACGACCAGGGCTACGGCGACCTCTCCTGCCACGGCAACCCCATTCTCAAGACCCCCAACATCGACGCCCTCTACGCCAGGAGCGTCCGCTTCACCGACTTCCACGTCAGCCCCACCTGCGCCCCCACGCGCACCGCCCTCATGACCGGCCGCCACGAGTTCCACTCCGGTGTAACCCACACCATCAACGAGCGCGAACGCATGAGCCTTCAAAGCACCACCATCGCGCAAGTCCTCAAAACCGCCGGCTACACCACCGGCATCTTCGGCAAGTGGCACCTCGGCGACGAAGACCCCTATCAACCCAGCCGCCGCGGCTTCGACGAAGTCTACATCCACGGCGGTGGTGGCATCGGCCAGACTTACCCCGGCAGTTGCGGCGACGCTCCCGGCAACACCTATATCAACCCCACCCTCAAGCACAACGGCACGTTCGAAAAAACCAACGGCTACTGCACCGACCTCTTCTTCAAAGAGGCCACGCGCTGGATCGGTCAGGTCAAAGGCAAACAACCCTTCTTCTGCTATATCGCCACCAACGCCCCGCACGCTCCGCTGCAATGCCCGCCCGATTACGAAGCCCGCTACACCGGCAAAGTCCCCCCCAACGTCGCCAAGTTCTTCGGCATGATCGCCAACATTGACGACAACGTCGGCCGCCTCATGACCCAGCTCAATCAATGGGACCTTGAGCGCAACACGCTGGTCATCTTCATGACCGACAACGGCGGCACCGCCGGCGTCAAAGTCTTCAACGCCGGCATGCACGGCGCAAAAGTAACCCCCTACAACGGCGGCACAAGAGTCCCCTGCTTCATGCGCCTAAGTGACGCCTTCCCCCAGGGCGCAGACGTCCCCGCCCTCTCCGCCCACATCGACCTCTTCCCCACCTTGGCAGAACTAGCCAACGCAAAAATCCCCGAAGAAGTCGCGGCAAAATTAGAAGGCCACTCCCTCCTCCCTTTACTCAAAAACTCCGCCTCACCCTGGCCCGAGCGCACCCTCGTCACCCACGTAGGTCGCTGGCCCAAAGGCAAAGCCGCCGACGCCAAATTCACCCAATGCAGCATCCGCCGCGGCAACTACAACATGGTCCGCACTAGCAACGACAAACCCTGGGAACTCTACAACCTCAATTCCGACCCCGGAGAAACCCACACCCTCACCATCTCAAACCCCCAACTCGTCGCCGACCTGAGCAACGCCTACGACACGTGGTGGACTTCAATCCTCCCTGACCTCGTCAACGAAGATGCCACTGGCCCCAAGATCAACCCCTTCCGCGAGCAATACGAAAAACAATTCGGTCCCGTGGCAAAGTAACTCCATGCCAGCCTCCGCAATCGAATCTCCCCTCCAACTCATCCTTCCCTGGCGCGACCTCTACCGCCAGGAAATGAACGGCCAGATCATCCACGACTCCATCCATTTCCGCGCCGGTTGGACGCGCGAGTACCTGCTGCGCGACGGCCCAACCACCGTCGGCTATGGCTCCGTCGCCATCGCCGGCCCATGGAAAGACAAGCCCACAATCTACGAGTTCCACGTCACGCCCCCTGCACGCGACCGAGCATTCAAACTCTTCCAGTCGCTTCTGACAGCCAGCCACCCCGTCGCCATCGAAACCCAATCCAACGACCCCCAACTCACCATCATGCTTCACACCTTCGCCACCAATGTCGCCAGCGAAAGCATCCTCTTCCACGATCGCCTGACCACCCACCACCCCGCGCCCTCCGGCGTCCTTTTCCGCGCCATGACCTCCCAGGACGCCCCGCGCGCAGCCGAGCAGAAGCTCGACTGCGATCCCAACTCCGATGCCCAGTACCTCCTCGAACACAACGGCGCCATCGCCGCAACCGGCGGAATCCTCTACCACTACAACCGCCCCTACGGCGACATCTACATGTCAGTCGCAGAACCATTCCGCAGACGCGGCCTAGGCGCCTACCTCGTCCAGGAACTAAAACGCACGTGCTACGAAACCGGCGATCTCCCCGCCGCCCGATGCAACCCTACAAACCTCCCCTCCCGCGCCACCCTGCAAAAAGCAGGATTCGTCCCCTGCGGACACATCCTCGTCGGAAAAACCCCACCCGCTTAGTCACGTCGGATACCCTTTGCGTCTTTGCGGCCAGCATTGCCGTTTTTGACAAACTGAGCGGTTTTTTTCATTGACTGTCGTTCGGGATCTGTTAAGATACGCGTAGTTCGAAGAAAGGGGGCAACATGACCATCGCTTTCCCGCCAGACCAAACCACCCACCGCGCCATTGCTCCGTCCATACCCAAACCCCTTTCCGAAAACGCCCTCCAAGCGCGTGTTACCAAACAAACCCACCGAAACCCACGCCGCTCCGCTCTCCCCTCCAAATGCATCAATATGCAACCCAATGCAACGCATTCACGAAAACGCACCTTTCGCCTTACCCATGTTAACATTCGCCCAAACCACGCCCCGGCTTGGCAACCCGCCCGCAATCTAGTAATACGTTTCCCACACCGCCTTTGGGCATCGACTGCATTCGGATCCTTGCGTTGGCCGATAATGATCACATTATCGGGAGGTCCCATGGCGATGCGACTGGTTTGGCCTGACGAAGAGACAATGCCTAAAAAGCGAAAACCCAAGTCCGATTCCCCCGAATCTCCCGTGGTCGAGGTTGAACTCGACCCGCAGCGCGACACGCTCGAAGCTCAGGACGGCCCCATCGAGCCGCCAGCCATCGAAGAATCCGCCGACGACGAGGCCATCGAGCCGGACGACGACAAGTCCATCGACTTAGGCATCCTCGAAGCCCTCCTCTTCTCCACCCACCACCCCCTCACCGGCCAGCGCTTAGGCGAGCTCCTCGACATCAAAAGCCAAAAGGCCATCCGCAAGGCCGTCCAGGATCTCAACAAACAGTACGAAGACTCCGCCCGCACCTTCCGCGTCTAACAAGTCGCTGGTGGTTACCAGCTCCTCTCCCTCCCCGAGTACGGCGATATCCTCAAGCGACTCCACCAGCGCGAGGCCGACGCCAAACTCAGCAAGGCCGCCCTCGAAACCCTCGCAATCATCGCCTACAAACAACCCATCCTGAGAGCCGACATCGAAGCCATCCGAGGCGTAGCCTGCGGCGAAACCATCCGCTCCCTCATGGAAAAACACCTGGTAAACATCGCCGGCCGAGCCGAAGAACCCGGCCGCCCCATCCTCTACGGCACCACCAAACGATTCCTCCAACTCTTCGGAATGAACAACCTCAAAGACCTGCCGCAATCCGAAGAACTGCCCAAGCCAAAGGAATAGGGCCGGATGATCAAAGGGGCACAAAGAGGGGGTGACTTTTGTCTTGTAATACAGATCCGTCGATGCGTACACTGCTCAGGCCGCTAACGGTTGCGCGGTGCTTTATCACATCCACTTCCCGCTCAGGGGGCCGCATGAAACGCCGCCAAGGTCGCTCTGCCGCACATATCGAGACACTCGAGCCCCGTTGGCTCCTGACGCACTTCGGCGACTTCTTCAACGCCAAGACTCCCTCCAACATCACCATCGCCAATGGCGCGGTGCTCTACCTCAACGACGACGGCATCCACGGCACCGAGATCTGGCGAAGCGACGGCACCCAGGCGGGCACCGCGCTGGTGAAAGACATTCGGCCCGGCGCAGAACCAATGCGCAGCCCCGACGTTGACTACTTCTGGCGGTATTTTCTGCCCAACCCACCGCTTTACACATGGAACGGCAGCACCTATTTCGCCGCCGATGATGGGGTGCATGGATCGAGGCTCTGGAAGTCCGACGGTACCGCCGCGGGAACGGCCCTGGTAACCGGCACTAACCCGACAAGCGACCCATTCGAGCCTGGCGAATTCATCGCGTTCAACGGCGGCCTCTATTTCAATGCGCTGGGCGCGACCGGTGAGCAGTTATGGCGAACCGACGGCACGCCCACAGGGACGACCCTCATCGCCGCGAGCTTCAATAACGAGATTACCCAGCCGACGGTGCTGGGTAATACACTCTATTTCCTCACTCGATCGTCGTCCGGCAACTTCAACAACCTCTGGAGGTCCGACGGCACGACCCAGGGCACCTCGCTTGTCCCCGTCACGCTGCCGACGAGCCCGCGGATGAAGAACATCACCCTCATCGTCAGCGGCGGCCAACTGCTCGTCATCACCAGTGGGTCGGACGCCAGCACGGTCTCCCGGCTCAACGCCAATGGCGCCTCCCTCATTCCCGTGTACCAATCGGTCGGGCGCGTGACCGTCATTAGGACCGTTGGCGGTAAGCTCGGCTTCGTCGAAAACGCCTACGGATTCCTCAACCTGTTCGTTTCAGACGGCACGGCCGCCGGCACCAAGGCGGTTTGGGAAGGAACGCTGGACAATGCGCTTTCCTATGGAACGCCCGAGGACGGATTTCACGCCGCTGCCAACGGGTTTTTCTTCGAGGTCCACGCAACACATGATGCGCCCCTGGAACTCTGGTTTACCGACGGGACCGCCGCCAGCACCCGCCGCCTGAGTACAGGCAGCTTCACGACCGACCTCCACCTCGCCAATTTCGTCAGCGTAGGCGGCGACACCTACTTCACCGACGCCGGTAAGATCTGGAAGTCAAACGGGACGGCGGCCGGCACGCTGCCCGTCGCCGATCTGCCCTTTGCGTCGACATTTGACCAGTCTGCGCGCGACCTGACCCCCCTCAATGGCCGCCTCTTCTTTATCGGCATCGACGACATCCGCGACGCGGACCTCTGGGCTTACCGCATCGCCGATCGCACGATGACCCACCTGCGCAGCGTGCTGCCGTCGTTCTCGCTGCGGCGCGGCATCCTCTCGATCGGAGGCACGAGTTATGACGATGACATCCGAATCAACGTCAGCCCCGCCGCGGGAACGTTCACCATCTATTGGGACAAAGCCCCCTCCCGCAGCTATAACCTCGTCGACACCGCTGGCGGCATCCTCGTTCATACCGAAGCGGGCGATGATTCCATCCTGATCTCCGGAAACCTTCCACGTCTCACCCTGGCCGGCGGCAACGGTAACGACACGATCACCGGCAGCGCCGGGGACGAACTGATCCAGGGCGATTATGGGGACGATATGATCATGGGCCTGGGTGGCAACGACACGCTCGTCGGTGACGATGGCACCGAGACGAGCAGTTCCTACAGCTACGATACCCTCGATGGCGGCGATGGGGACGATTCACTCTTTGGCGGATCGTCGCCAGATGTCCTATACGGCGGCGCCGGGAACGACACGCTGCACGGCGGGCTCCACGATGATCATTTGTTCGGCGGCGCCGGTGACGACCAGCTCTTCGGCGATGATGGCGATGATACGCTTGACGGTGATAACGGCCCCGATGGCGCTGACACCTTCTCCGGCGGCCCGGGCATCGACACCGCCGATTACTCGCAACGCCTTGAAGACCTGACCATCTCGCTTGACGGCCGTAGGCACGATGGCGGCCTCGGCGAGCGCGACAACATCCTCGACGATATCGAGCGCATTTACGCCGGGGCCGGCAACGACCTGCTCGTCGGTTCCACCCACGCCGACCTCCTCGTCGGCAATGACGGCAACGACACCGTGTACGGCGGCGCTGGAAACGATACCCTCGATGGTGGCCTCGGCGTCGATATCCTCGACGGCGGCCGCGGCAACGACGAGTTCTACTCCGGTTCCGACAACGGAGCCCACGACTTCCTCTACGGCGGTAAGGGCATCGACCGCGCACAGACCGACCGCCGCGACTCGCGAGATTCAATCGAGACGCTGTTCAAGTGAAAGGGGGCGATATGCCGGCGCTAAACCTTCTCTACCAAATCACCCGCCCGCACTTCCCCCTCTTCCACAACCCGCGCCACCCACCCGCTGAACCCCACGATCAGCTCCGGCAGAGCCTCATTCCACCTCTTCAAATTCCGGCAAGGCACCCGCACGTCCGTGATCTCGATCGTGCACTCGCCCACCTTCAACCGATCCCCCTTCCCAAGCCGCTGCAGGTCGATCCCGGTCGTCGTGAAGTTCTCTCCCACCGCCCCCGGCGTCAGATCAATCCCAAACTCCCGCAGCCGGTCATACAACTCGGTCGAGAACAAACAGATCGCGCGACTCGGTCCGCCGTGATATTTCCGGTTCTTCTGCCAATCCCCCGCCACCCCCGCCGTGGAAACCCGCGCCTGCGCCACCGCCAGCTTCGGCATCCCACCCGGAGAAACGCTCAGTTGAACCAATCGACCTTTCATCGTGTGCGATTATAGTCCGGCCTCCGAGAGTATACTCCCCGCCATGCATCGCCCCTCCAAAGTCGCCCTGATCACCGGCGCCGCCAAGCGCGTCGGCCGCGCGATCGCCCTCCAACTCGCCCACGAAGGCTTCGACATCGCCTTCACCTACCTCTCCAGCCAAGGCGAAGCCCAGTCCCTCCTCACCGAAATCACCACCCAAGGCCGCCGCGCCCACGCCATCCGCGCGGACCTCGCCCAACCCGAAATCGCCACCGAGGAAATCCACCGAGCCGTCACCGTGGAATTCGGCCAACTCGACGTCCTGGTGAACAACGCCTCTCTCTACCTCCAAGCCGACCTGCAATCCACCACGTCCGCCATCATCCATCGCCTGAATGCCATCCACGTCGAATCCCCCCTGCTCCTCTGTCAGCGCTTCGAGCCCATGCTCCGCGCCGCCCGCGGTCACGTCATCAACATGGTCGATCTCCTGGCCGAGCGTCCCTGGCCGCAATTCCTCCCCTACTGCGCCAGCAAGGCCGCCCTCGCCAACCTAACTCTGGGCCTCGCCCGCGCCCTCGCTCCCGAAGTCACCGTCAACGGCATCGCCCCCGGCGTAGTAGAGTGGCCGCCTGACTACCCCCAAGGCGAACGCGAAAAGTACCTCAAGCGCGTCCCGCTAGGCCGCACCGGCACCCCGCAAGACGTCGCAAGCCTCATCAAATTCCTGGTCACCGAAGGCTCCTACATCACCGGCCAAATCCTCCGCCTCGACGGCGGCCGATCCATTACCTGACGCGTCCGTATTGACGATTCCTCCGTCATCCTTCATCCTTCGCTTATGTCCTGGGAAGCCCACCGCCTGACAAGTAAATCCCCCGCCGAGGTCTACACCGTCCTGGGCCCCCACGGCTGCGACGACCTGATCCGCCAAGCCTGGGCCGCGTGCTGGCGCGAGCACCCCGAGGATACCCGCACCTTCAAAGCCGTCCGCCAGCGCTTCTTCGAAACCTTCACCCGCAACCTCAACATCTGGCGGCGAATCAAGAAGCCCACGCCCGAAGCGTTCTTCGCCGACTTCATCCCCCACGACACCGTCGAAGGCCACCTCCGCCAAGCCATGGTCCTGAGCTGGATGATGATGCCAAGAGCCGGCGGCCGCGAATTTAAAGATACGATCCCAATCATCCAACGCCTCTACGACCGCAACATCGCGGCGTGGGAAGAAGACAACCAAACCTTCACCAAGGGCCCCGGGAAGAAGAAGCGAACCACGAAGATCACGAAAGCCACGAAGAAAGCACACAAGGCAAAGAAAACTAAACGCTGACGCGAAGGCTCATTGGTCGGTCCGCATTCAGGACATCGGGCGCTCTTATTCCCGCTCGTTGGGAGAAGGCTGGGATGAGGGTCTTCAACGTCTTCTCTCGCCCGCGCCGCCAATAGGACATGCGGGGATCAACTCACATCCCGATCTGCGCAGAATAACATTGCAATTTCCATCAACCTCCCCGTAAACTGCAGAGGCCGGTTGGAAGCCTCCACCCATCAGTCACATCGTAAGGAGGGAATTGTGAACCGCGTGCACCGCCCATCCATTCGTCCGTTCTTCGATCCGCTCGAACCGCGCCGCCTCCTGTCCGGCAGCCTTCCCGCCGCGTCCACGGACTACAATTCAAAACCGCCGCTCTGGGATTTCGTCAACGCCAACAACACCCTCCTCTTCATCAACGACGATGGCGCCCACGGCCCCGAACTCTGGCGCGCTGACGGCTATCAGGAGAACACCGCACTCGTCAAAGACATCCGCCCTGGCCTCCTGGGCGCGCTTCCCGCGACGCCCGACCGCCCATTGTCGGGTGACACGCCCGTGATCCCGCAAGGCCTCTTCCCGGTTGGTCCCACGACCTACTTCCCCGCCGACGACGGCATCCACGGCCTCGAACTGTGGAGAACCGACGGCACCGCCGCCGGCACCCTCCTCGTCCGCGACTTAAACCCCGGCGCCCAAGGCTCCGCCCCCGATCAATTCACCCACATCGGCGCCCAGCTCTACTTCACGACCAAGGTCGGCGCTAACTATCAACTCTGGCGCAGCGACGGCACAACCGTCGGCACCGTCCGCATAGTCGACCTGGGCACGATGACCGTCAAGTCGATCATCCTGCTCGACGGCGTCGTCTACTTCATCCGTACGCGTTCCTACCCTGCGCCAGACGAACTCTGGAAGACCGACGGCACCTCCGCCGGCACCGCCCGGGTCAACCTCCCCGCCGGCGTCTCATTGAATAACGGCACGCTCGCCGTCCTCGGCCATCGCCTTATTGTCCTCGCCACCGAAGGCGTCAACAGTTTCAACCCCGCCACGGGTACGGCGACTCTCCTGATCGATTACGCCAATTCGAGCGAAGCGGGTGCGAGTTTTACCCCGCTCGCAACGATCGGCGGACGCCTGATCTTTCGCGACTCTGTCGCTATTGCCGATTTTGGGACTAACTTCAAACCCGGCTTTGGGCTCTATGCCATCGACGGTAACCCCGGCGGCGTCGCGTATCTCGGCGCAGTCTACGCCAACAAGGATGAAGACCCGTTGTTCCAGTTCGTGCAATCCGGCAACTTTCTCTACTTCAGCAACCGCTCAGAAATACATGGCGATTCCCTCTTCAGGAGCCCCGGTAACCTGCTTCAAAACCGCGGCGGTAGTGAGCAGATCGCCACCAACCGCTGGATCGGAGCGATCTCAAATCTGGTCGATGTCGGCGATGTCCTGTACTTCTGCGACCAGGAATCCCTCTGGACTTCCGACGGCACGTCCGCCGGCACCACCCGGGTTTTCCAACTCCCCAATTATGCCCGGATGAAGCAGTCCGTTGCCGTCGGAGGCACCCTCTTCTTCACCTCGTCCGACAGCTTTTCGTCCGAACTGTGGACATATACGCCCAGCAGCCCCCGCCGCAAGCTCCGCCACATCGTCGCCCTCACCCCCGACCTCCGCCTCGCCAACGATCGCCTCACGATCAATGGCATGTCCCGCGACGACTTCGTTCAGCTTGCCGCCGATCCCCGTCACGACCGCTTGACCATCAACTGGAACGACATCGTCACGCGCATGCCGCTCTCGGCCGTAAAGAGCGTCCTGATCAACGGCAACGACGGACACGATTACCTTAAGCTGATCGGTCCGGTCCCCGCCGCCACCCTGGTCGGTGGCGCTGGATCCGACTACCTCGTCGGCGGCGACCTCGACGACCGCCTCGACGGCGGTGACCTCAACGACCGCCTCTTCGGTGGCGCCGGCAACGACGAGCTTTACGGCGACGCCGGCGACGATACGCTCGCCGGTGGTCTCGGCGCCGACATCTGCCACGGCGGCGCAGGCGCCGACACCGCCGACTACGCCGACCGACACACCTACGTCACCATCACCCCTGACGGCCTCGACGACGACGGCGCACGCCGCGAACGCGACAATGTCTTGCCCGACGTCGAACGCCTCATCGGCGGCGCCGGCAGTGACCGCCTCGACGCCTCCACCCGTATCACCTCCGTCACCCTGATCGGCAATGCGGGCAATGACACCCTCATCGGCTCCGCCGCCGCCGATTCCCTTGAAGGCGACGGCGGCGACGACTCCCTCCTCGCCAATGCCGGCAATGACCTCCTCTTTGGTGACCAAGCGAGTTTCAAAGACGACGACGGCAACGATTACCTCAGAGGCGGCGATGGCAACGACACACTCTACGACGGCCTCGGCGCCGACACCCTCTACGGCGATAACGGCAACGATTTCTTCAAAGCCTCCGACTTTGCCCCCTACGACCACCTCTTCGGCGGCCCCGGCCAGAACACCGGAGAATACCTCGACAAAGGCGATGAAAACGTCAACATCAGTTTCGCCTATAACCCCTCCGCCTGACCGTGGACATCGAACTCCGCCCAGCGCAAAGGCATCACGCCACCCGCAGCAACGCCGACTACAATGCAGACTATGTCCGCCGAAACCGCCGTCCGCCGAGCCGTCGCCCGCGCCCAGTCTGTCCTCCCCGGCCGACCAGCCCTCGAAGGCCAGCCCGACCCGCGCTGGCAGGCGATCATTCGCGTCGGCACCTTCATCGAGTCCCACCCCGAACCAGTATGGGAATTCGCCCGCCGCTGGGGAAAGCATGCCCAAGCCGACCTCCGCGCCGCGGTCGCGACCTGCCTGCTCGAGCACCTGCTGGAAACCATTTCGAAACCCTCTTCCCGCGCGTCCGCCACGAGGCCCGTGCCAGCGTACGCTTCGCCGACACCCTGACATCCTGCTGGCCGTTCGGTTTGGCGGCCCCTCCGCGCAACGCCGCTCGCATGGAGCGACTGAAGCAGGAACTGCGCCGCAAGCGCCGCCGGACAGAGCGCCGCCGCTCTTTCTAACTCCTGGGCATGCTTCGCCAACCCCGCCACTCCCTCCCGTAGTGGGCTGTAGCCGGTACTCCGGCGTTAAGCAGCCCACGGAGGCCCGCCCTCAACCCCAAGGAACTTCCAATAAGTTAAACCCCCTTCTTCCACCCTCAACGACCGCCCTCGATTCTCGACCAACGCTGGCCCATTTAGCGGCGACCCGCAGGGCCGCGTGGCCCCCGTGCTCCCAGAATCCCGGAGTCGTACTTAGAAATCTCGCAACTGGACACACAAAATCCAGCCATTGTCCTAGCACTTCCAGCCCATTCCAGATATAATCCGTCCGTCAGAAAGGGGGACGAAATCATGGGGGCCTCACACTCAATCCGCCGCACCACAATCCACCCATCCGTCACCGCAAAGCGCGCCACAAAAACCCGCACCGCGCCACATCCCGCACGCGCGCCGGCGCGAATCGAAGCCACTTTCCCCGATCGACCCCCCGAAAAATGTCCCAAATGTCCCCGAATGTCCCAAATCCACTGTTTCATTTCCGCGCGCCGGCGCAAATCGAACTCACCACGTCATTCCGTCGCCACGAAAAGCTACACCCGTTACAACCTTCCGATCACACCGCCGCGCGCCGGCGCAAAACGAAGCCACTTTCCCTCTTCCATCCTCCATCTTCCATCCTCGCATTCATCTTCGTTTGACACGCCCCCCCCCGCGCATAAACTCCACCCCTTCGCGTTTCACGAAAAACCCCCATTCGCCCGATAATAAACAGGAACAG
>JAQGHM010000380.1 GCA_028291615.1 Phycisphaerales bacterium
TGAACGGTGTGTGCGGGGGGAGTTGTTACCGTTGGGAATGGTCGCGGGCGCTGGGCTGGGTGCACGGGCGGCGCAGGCCGCGCCGTTGCGCAAACCGCCTGGCGGCGCGGGAGCGGGCGCCAAGGCGACGCCGGTCGCGGGCGCGACGGCCGGTGGCGCGGCGGGGGCGGCGGATGGGCTCAAGACTCGGCCGTTGTTGACGCGCGAGCAGTGCCTGGAGCGGGCGGAGAAGGCGCTGCAGGCCAAGACGCTGTCGGGCGTGGTGGCGCAGGTGATTGCGCAGGCGGCGTCGCCGCGGAGCGACATGACGCAACTTGCGGAGTTGATCTCGCGCGACGTGGTGCTGTCGGCGAAGGTGTTGCAGGCGGCGAACAGCGCGGCATATATTTCGAACCGCGGGATGATCACGACGATTCCCGAGGCGGTGCGGCACGTGGGATGCGCGACGATCCGGAACGTGGCGGCGGCGGTGGGCGTGTTCGAGGCGATGCCGGATACGGGCGCGGACGGGTTCAACCCGATCCGGTGCTGGCAGCATAGTTTTGCGGTGGCCAAGCTGTGCGAGCTGCTGGCGACGCGGCAGATGCCGGACGAGGCGGGGACTGCGTATCTCGCGGGGTTGTGCCACGACCTGGGAGACATCCTGTTTCGGAGTCATTTCGGGAGCGAGTACGGGCAGGTGCTGGAGGTGCACCGGGTGAGCCGGTTGCCGCTGCGGCAGCTCGAGCGGGAGATGCTGGGAATCACGCAGGAGGAATTGTCGATGACGATCCTGCGGTGTTTGTCTCTGCCGCAGGCGATTCGCGACCCGATCGAGGCGGTGCATGCGGCGGGGGAGCCGCGGACGCCACTGGCGCGGGTGTTGCGGCTGGCGGATGGCTATGCGAACGGGCTATTGTTGGCGGCGGGGGAGGGCGTGGTGGTGACGCCGTTCAGCCGGAGCGATTGCCGGAAGGTGACGGGGGAGGATTCGCCTGCGGCTCCGGATGGGGACATGTTTCGGGCGGAGATTCTGGCGTTGACGTCGATGCTGGCGCGGCTGGACACCGACGAGGCGCGTCGGCTGACGCAGGCACTTTATCCGCGGCAGGAGAAAAAGATCTGGCTGGCGCGGGAGGCGGGATTGTCGGGATTCGATCCCGTGGGGGCGGCGCTGGCGGCGCTGGGGAACGTGAACGTGTCGGAGCGTCTGCCGACGGCGGCGGAGGCGGGGGAGTGTGATGGGCTGGTGGTGATGGCGCGTTCGGCGGCGGCTGCGGGGCTGGACGGGGCGGCGGTGAACGGCGCGGCGGCGCTGGGGGCGAAGGGACGGCGGACGATGCCGACGCTGTGGCTGGCGGGGCCGCGGGTGGCGGAGGATGCGGTTGCGGCGACGGTGAGCGCTGTTGTGCCGCGTGCTTGGCCGATTGCGCTGGAGGATTTGGCGGGGTTTGTGGGGGATTGTGGAAGTTCGGTGAAGCGGGCGGCGCGGGCGGCGTAGGAGCGCCTTGGGTGCACCCGCTAATTGGCCACTGTGAGTGCGGCGGGCAAGGGGAGGTCGAGGACGTAATTCAGGGCGGCGATGTTGTCAGTGGGGTGATAGATGGAGTAGGTGGAGACTGCGCCGATGCATTGGCCTGTGGGGTCGAGGAAGGCTTCGTCGCAGGCGTCGGATCTCACTTTCGGTTGTCGTCAGTGCGTGCGGCAGTCACTCGATCGATGACAAATGGCTTCGAGGATGCCTGCCCGAGAAGGAATGGCTCCGGGTGGCCGGCGACCTTGTGATAGAGGTCCAACGTGTAGCAATAGACCCCGTCTCCCTCGAACTCCCAATCCGGCAGTGAGATTTCAATCGTCTCACCAGGCTTCACCTCGCGCAGCGCTTCGTTGGGTATATTCCTCGCCTTCCAGGGCTGCCACTGGAACTGAGCGGGTGCCGAGCCGCCCTTTTCCAACCTCGCGAGACGGAAGGGAACTCGCAGCGGCTGTCCTGGCGTCGCCGCATGCCCGTCTGGCGATGAAAGAATCTCAACAAACCGGGACGCCGGATGCGTGTTTGTGAAAGTCCCGACGGGGAGCGGACCCCCCACCGTCGGATCTGGCGGTCCGTTTCGAGCGATCATGACATAGGCTGGGGGCCCCCCGACTTCATCCGGATCGATTGCGTTCACTTCGAACGCGTGCCATTCCGATTCGAGGTCCTTCGGGGCATATCCGGCGAGCCCTTCGATCAGGTACGCATCAGCCGGCCAGCGGAATCGGACGCGATAGGTACCGGGTTCTAGCTTACCGAAGTACGCCTTCAAATCGACGCGGATGGCGTACGCGTCGTCGCCGGGTGCGGGCGTTCGGTCGACGCTCTCCGTACGCAGACCGACGCCGGGAGAAATCGAGGCCAGGCGCGGCAAGCCTGCCGTGGAATTAAGTTCGGCAACGACCGTGCCCTTCTTCGTAAAACCAACGCGTCGGTCCCCGTTGTTCCTCACGCGGCTATCGACCCAGATAGAGTCGTACGTGCTGTACTGGCTGGCCATCGTGACCAGCCATTGCATGCTGTTGTGCGTTTCGCGGGAGGCAACGTTTGGCAGATAGGGCGGCAGCCCAAGGCATGCGGCCCTTTCGAGCGGACGCGTACCGCCGACAGCGGGGTCGGCCGCATACGTGCCAATGAAACGACGGGGTTGTCAGAAACAGGACAAGCAGCGCCCCCGCAGGGAGAACGGCAAGAGTCATCTTGGATTGGATTGACATGGCTCGGCTAAACCTCCAGTAGACGCTGCAGATCGTTTTCCCTCGACTGAAGCCCTATTGGACCTCACCGCGAACATTTCGAACCCGCGATCGATTTGTCTTTGCGACCAGGCTCCCTTGAGACCTTCGTACGCTAATCCTGATTGCTTTGACTTAGTCCGTTCCAATTTGTTCCCCGATGGTGGGAGTTTGTAGACCGGTTCTCGGTCTCGCCGGGGCTTTTGGGGAACGAAATTGTCAGGAAGTTTTTTCAATCCTGCTTGCTGCGTCGAGGGGGACGGAGAAATCCACCTCCACAGGAGGGGGCGGGTCGGGGGTTGGGGGTTATTAGTCTGTGTGCAATGGGGCTGGCGGCAATTGGAGGTTCAGGAGGTAGGATTTTTTGAGGGTGATGTGGCGGCCTCTCAGGGCGTTGGCACCGAGGTGCGAGATGAAGTGTTGTGTGGCTGCGGGGTTGAGGAGGTGGTTGAGTAGGCGGGTGAGGGCGGCGGTGTCGTCGGTGGGGTGATAGATGGAATACGTCGAGACTGCGCCGATGTAGTCGCCGGTGGGGTCGAGGAAGGCTTCGATCTTTTTGGCGAGTCCTGCGAGGAGGATCTTGGGGCGGCGGGCGTTGGTGACGCGGGAGGCTAGGGAACGGGTGAGATTGTCAGATGGGATGAGGCGGGGATGGCGGTAATCTTTTTTGAGGTAGCGGCAGGGGCGCTGGCCCCAGAGACATTGACGGGGTTCGATCAGGCCTGTGGTGACTAGCTTTAGGCCTGGCGCGTTGGCGTCGTCGGTGAGGTGGGGGATGAGGTTGTAGGCATCGGCGGCGATCATGGAGGCGGCTAGTTGGAATTGGGAGCTTAGGGTTTGGTGGTGGGGTCGCTCGGCGTCGAGGGACGGGCACGGCGGGCAAGCTCGCCCGCTAAAAGCGGTGGCGAGGGGGAACCACCAATTGCTGGATGTGATGGAGATGCGATGGAAGGTGGCTGTGGCGGGGTCAGGGTCGGTGCTGGCGATGCAGGTGGGATCGGGGCCGAGGATTAGGAGGCAGATGAAGACGGCTGCGCCGGGGAAGAAATCGTGGCGGTCGGGGGCGTAGATGAGGTTGGGGCGGAGGTGGGGCGGGAGATTGGCGCGGAGGTGGGCGGCGGCGGGGGAGTTGAGGATGGCGCGGGGGAGGACCAGGGCGATGCGGCCGCCGGGTTTTACGAGGCGGATGGCCTGATCGAGGAAGTAGTGGGCGAGGTCGGCTGCGCCTTTAACGTTGGGGTGGAGGGCGCGGAGGCGAGACTTGGTGGCGGGGGTGAGGTTGCCTTCGATGGCGTTGACGTAGGGGGGGTTGCCTAGGATCAGGTCGAAGGATTGAGGCGCGAGGAAGTCGGGCGGGTTTAGGAGGGCGTTGGAAGGATGCAGGGTGAAGGATGAAGGATGAATGGAGGCGGTGAGGGCGGCGCGGCAATTGGTTAGGGCGGCAGGGTCGATGTCGATGCCGAAGAGGTGGTGGGGGGTGGTGGGGAGGCGCGCGTGGGCGGCGAGGAGGAAGTCGCCTGGGCCGCAGGCGGGGTCCAGGATTTTCAGGGGGTGGGCGTTGGGTGAAATGCAGTTTGGGAGGGCGTGGTTTAGCAGGAGGTCGATTAGGAGCTTGGGGGTGTAGTAGACGCCGGTGGCTTTTCGGTTTGGGGGGGAATGGAGTGCGGGGGGCGACAAAGGCATCGGTGGCGTCATCATAACTGTGGTGCGGATTGCGGGCGAACGGTTGGGGCGGGATAATGAAGTGTCAAAGCGCTTCGCGTGGCCTCGGGAGGCAGGAATGCCTCCACTCGGCCACGCGATGACAGACTGAAAGTCTGCCCCACCCGGGGGGAGGGGCTTAATGGGCGGTTGGTGGAGTTCAAACTGCGACAGGTGGTTGAGATGACGCGTTTGATTCGGATTGCGGTGTGGGTGGGCGCGACCTTGGTCGCGGCGGCGGCGATGGCGGATTTGCCTGCGCCGCCAGATGCGGCGGCGCAGGAGCGGGCGCAGAAGTTGGTGCGGGATCTGTTTAAGGATGCTTATACGCGCAAGGCGCCGGCGGATCGTGTGGCGCTGGTGAAGGTGCTGCGCATGGAGGCGGAGCGAACTAGCGGGGATCTGGCGGGGAAGTTTGTGCTGTTGCGCGAAGCTCGGGACATTGCGGCGGGGGCTGGGGATTTTGCGGGGGCGATGGAGGCGGTGGATGATCTGAATCGCGCGTTTGCGATCGACGCGGTTGAGATGAAATTGACGACGCTGAGGGCGGCGTCGCGGGGGGTGAATTCGGGAGAGGGGCAGCGGAGTTTCGTGCGCGCGTGTTTTGTGGTGGGGGGCGCGGCGGCGGAGGCGGGGAATTTCGACGCGGCGGTGCGGGCGGCGGCGATGGCGGAGCCGGTGGCGCGGGCAACGCGCGATCCGGTGTTGGTCAGCGTCGCTTCGGCGCAGTCTACGGAATATCTGCGGGCACAGAAGGATGCGGTTCGCGCGAAGAGTGTGCAGGAGCGCGTGGACGCGAATCGCGCTACGGCTGAGGATTACCTGATGCTGGGGGAGTTTCTGTGCTTTACGAAAGGGGACTGGGCGCGGGGGTTGCCGCTGTTGGTGAAGAGTTCGAATGCGGGGCTGAAAGAGCTTGCGGTGCGGGAGGGGACGGCGACGGCGGACGCGGCGGCGCAGCGTGAATTGGCGAATGCCTGGTGGGATCTGGCGGAGAAAAACAAGGGGTTGAGGCGGGGGCGGATGCGGCGTCATGCGGCGGCGTTTTATCAGCAGGCGCTGGACGGGGGCGGGCTGCGCGGGTTGGAGCGGACGCGGGCGGAGAAGCGGGTGGCGGTGGCGGCGGCGGAAGAGGGCTATCTGCCCGAGGCGGTGGGGGAGCCGCGCTGGATATCAAAGACGGCGACGTACACGATGAGCGCGGAGGCGGAGCCCGATCATCCGGCACTTCCGAATCTATTGGACGGCAGGGGGGGCGGGAATCAGAACAACGGGTTCGCGTTTCATACCAAGGACGTGAACAGCCCGTACATCACGATTGACTTGGGGGCGACGGCACGGATTGCGCGGCTGGAGATTTCGAATCGGCGGGATGATCCGGGCGCCTTGAAACGGGCGAAGACGCTGGCTGTTTGGACGTCATCGGGGGACGCGCAGGGGCCGTGGCGGCTGGTGTGGGAGGCGGCGGGGGCGGAGAAGGAGTGGACGATCGAGCTGCCGACGCCGGTGGCGGTGCGGTATGTGAAGATCGGGTTGCGCGAGAAAAATCCGCTTCACTTGTTTGCGGTGAAGATTTTTGGGTGGGATGGGAATTGAAGAGGAAGAGCAGGCGGGGACGCCCGCACCACAATTTAGGCGGGTTCGAAGTCGAGGTCGCAGTTCAGGGTGTCGCAGAGGGCCTGGACTTGGGAGCGGACGGTTTGGAGGGGGACGGTGGCGGGGATGGTTATGCGCATCTCCATTAGGAAGAGGGGATCGCCGGCGAAGGGGGCGGATTCCTGGCGGGCGGAGAGTTCCTCGATGTTGACGTTGTGCTCGCGGAGGAGGTCGCTGATCTTGTGGATGATGCCGGGTTGATCCATCGAATAGGTTTTTAGCTTGAAGGGGATGCCTTTGATGGGGGCGGTGTTGGTGGCTTGCGCGTCGGTGAGGGTCAGGCGGAGGCCGATCTGCTCCGCGAGCGGGGGAAGGGAGTGGCGAAGTTTTTCCAGGGCGGCTTGTTCGGCTTCGATGAGGAGGATGATCGCGAACTGGCCGCGGAGGTTGACCATGCGGGAGTCGAGGACGTTAGCGCCGGCGGCGTGGAGGTGGCCGGTGACTTGTCCGACGATGCCGGGGCGGTCGGGGCCGAGGGCGTTGAGGATGAGTTGGGGCATGGAGTAGTTGTTAGTTGTTAGTTGTTAGTGGGTGGAGTAGGGCGCGAGCACCTTGGGATTCGAGGTTGGCGAGTACGGATTGCAGGAGGGCGCTGGGGTTGTCGGCGGTGCCGTGGGCGGCGGCGTGGAGGAGGGGGGGGTGGCCACCATGGCCGCCGATGGTGGCGCGGAGGATGAGGTGGTTGTCGGCGAGGGTCGCCAGGGCGGCGATGGGGGAGTGGCAGTCTCCTTCGAGGGCCTGGACTACGGCGCGCTCTAGTTCGACGCAGAGGGCGTCTTCGGTGCTGTGGAGGGGGGTGAGGAGTTGGCGGGTGACGGCGTCGTCGCGGCGGCATTGGAGGGCGAGGGCGCCTTGGCCGGCGGCGGGGAGCATGGCTTCGGGCTCGATCGGGGTCATGTCGGTACCGTCGAAGAGGGCGCTTCGGCGCAGGCCGGCGAAGGCGAGGAGGATGGCATCGTACTGGCCTTCGCGAAGTTTGCGGAGGCGGGTGTCGATGTTGCCGCGGATGAGTTCAACCGTGAGATCCTCGCGGGCGGCGAGGAGCTGGCAGCGGCGACGTAGGCTGCCGGTGCCGACCTTGGCATTCTGTGGGAGCTCGGCGATGCTCCTGGCGGTGGGGGAGACGAGGACGTCGCGCGGATCTTCGCGCGGGGGGACGGCGGCGATGATCAGGTTGGCCTGCTCGACCAGGGGCATGGTGACGGGTACGTCCTTGTAGCTGTGGACGGCGAGATCGACGTCGCCGGCTAGGAGGGCTTGTTCGAGCTCCTTGGTGAAGAGGCCTTTGCCGCCGGCCTCATGGAGCGGGCGGTCGGTGATGCGATCGCCGGTGGTCTTGATGAGGACCAGCTCGACCTTGAGGTTGGGGTGGGCTTTCTCGAGGGCATCGGCGACCCATTGGGATTGCATGCGGGAGAGGAGGCTGGCGCGGGCGCCGAGGCGAAGCGTGAGGGGGTTGGTGGGCATGGGTGCGACGGGCATTGTAGCGATGAGGCGGGGTGAAACCAGAATTCCGAAACCCGAAACCAGAATCAATGGGCAAGCGCGCGCGCGGCGCACGAGCAGAATGCGGAGCTGCGCAAGCTTGCGCGCAGCGCGGGCGAGGAGGATCAGCCCAGCGCAAGGGGGGGCGTCGGCCGAATCATCGCCGCCGCGCAGCGGAGATGCTTCCGCATTCCGGGCAATTCGGCAGTAGCGCGCCGGCGGCCACGACGCTTTGGGGGGTGGCGCGCAGGTCGTAGCCGCATTGCAGGCAGCAGCCGGCGCGGGCGCGGCGGCGGGT
>JAQGHM010000080.1 GCA_028291615.1 Phycisphaerales bacterium
GCTGCGGGGGGCGTCGCTGGCACGACGTGCGGTGTCAGCTTGACAGCGGGCGGTTCGGCCGGGGTGGGGGCGGTGGGCGTCCGCGGATGTTCAACTTTGTGACGTTCTGGCGCGTGGCGCTCGGCGACTGCGGCCGGCGGCGCTTCGTCAGCTGCAGACGAATCCTCGTCGTCCTCGCCGGCGGCCTCTTCCGTGGACGAACCGTCCGCGGGCGGCTCGGCAACGGCGACGTCGCCCCCCTCTTCGGAGCGGCGCTTGCCCTTGCTGCGCGCAGAAGTGCGGGCCTTGCCCGACGACTCCTCGTGCGCGGCGTCGGATGTCTCTTCTTCGGCATCGGCGGCAGCAGCGCCGGCGGATGCGGGCTTGCCCGTGCCGAGCTGGCCCGAGCGATACCACTCGCGCACCGTCTCCGCCTGACCGAACGTCAGCGTCGACATGTGATTGTGCGCCCAATCCAGGCCTTCGCCCTTAAGCTTGGAGAGGATGTCCTTGCTCTCGAGACCCATCTCTTTCGCAAGGGCATTCACTCGTACGCCACTCTTCGCAGCTTTAGCCAAAACAGTCTCCAAAAAACAGCACTCGGGGGGGCTTGTGTCGCCCATCACCCCGCATTCAAGTCAAATACTCTGTTAATACGTTCATGGTTCACCACCGGCTCAACCAACTGGCCGACAACGTTACTAATTTCGTTCAACACTTTATGTCCGGTCCTCCCGTTCGGTTACAGGGGGCGTGACGCGCCCTTCAGCGAGGGCTGCCGCGTCATCGTCTTCAAATTCCGTGAGCAACTCCGCCGGCGTCGGCTCGCTGCGCGGCACGTGCACCGCCTGCTCTTCAGGGGAGAGCGTGCCGTCGTCGATCAGCGATTCTTCCTTGTGGACGGTCACCTCGGGGGCGCCGCCTTCGCTTGTTTCCAGTGCGCCGGGCATGCGGTCGGTATCGGTTTCTGCGGTGTCGGCCTCCACCAGCGCTTCGCCGTTGCCTTCTTCCTTGATCGCCCGCGGGGCCGCGGGTTGACCGGCGACGCCGTCCACGCCCTTCATGCCCATCAAGGCCGCCAGGTCCGGAGCGCCACTCGCCCCGGCGCCACCCAGGCTCAGGCCGCTTGCCTTGGCGCGGGCGGCTTCGGCTTTCTTCTTTTCCTGCTCGACGGCGACGATCTTTGCCTCGGCGGCGCACTTCTCCACCGCCGCGTTCGCTACTGATTCTTCGATCCCCAGTTCTTCCATCAGCGGGCCCGCGCCCACTTCTTCGATGTCGCGGACGTCGATCAGACCCAGGGCGATCACCTTGTCCACCTGGTCGTGCGGGAACCCTTCGATCCCCTTCAGCGTGGCATCCAGTCGCTGCACACCGTTCTGGAATTCTACGGGCGTCAGGATGTCCACGTCCCAGCCGGTCAGGCGGGCGGCCAAGCGGACGTTCTGCCCGCGCTTGCCGATCGCCAGGCTGAGCTGGTCTTCATTGACGACCACCGTCGCCCGGCCCAGCTCGAAGCAGAGGGAGACCTCGGCGACCTCGGCCGGCTTGAGCGCGTTCTGGATCAGGATCTGCGACGACTCGTTCCAGCGGACGATGTCGATCTTCTCGCCACCGAGCTCGTCCACGATGTTCTTGATGCGGCTGCCGCGCACGCCTACGCATGCGCCGACCGCATCGACCTTGCTGTCGATCGACGAGACGGCGATCTTGGTGCGGTGCCCGGGCTCGCGCGCCAGGGCCTTGATCTCGATGGTCCGCTCGCCCACTTCGGGCACTTCGCGCTCGAACAGTCGGCGGATCAGTTCCGGGTGGCTGCGTGACAGGATGATCTTCACCGCCGCGGGCGTGTCGCGCACTTCCAGCGTCAGCGCCTGGATGCGTTCGCCCTGCTCGTGATTTTCGCCCGGAATCTGCTCGCTGCGGGGCATGATTCCTTCGACGCGCCCGAGGTTGACGATCATCGTCCCGCCTTCGAAGCGGGCGATGGTGCCGGTAACGATCGTGCCGACGCGATCCTTGAATTCTTCGTAGATGCTGCCGCGCTCGTCCTGGCGGATGAGCTGGATCATGACCTGCTTGGCGGTCTGGGCGGCGATGCGGCCGAGGGCGGAGAGCGGGATGACTTCACCGCCACGGGCGACGTTGATGTCGCCGCTGCCGCGCTCGAGGGTGACGGTGAACTCGCTGGTGTCCTCGGTATTGAATTGTTTGCGCAAAGCTGAAGCGATCGCCTGTTCGACGTCGGTATAGACCTGTTCGCGCTCGATGTTTTTATCGCGGGCGATCCCGTCCACGATTCGCAGCAGTTCTGGATTCGGCATAAATCTCCTCTGACTATTTAGTTGTGTATTCAGTTGTCCTGACTAAGCCAAAACAAAAAGGCCACCAAAAGGCGGCCCACTCTTCCGATCCGAGGATGGCGGATGAACCTTCAGACGCCCATCAGAACTCCCTCCCGAAGGGCGGCGCGAGCCACAAGGCTAATCCCATGCTGAGGCTTATGCAAGCACATGGGTTATCTCGTTCGTACGGCTGAGGTTCATCCCGGTCACTCCGGGTTCGAAAAAGCAGACACGCCCGAGCTGGCACGTAATGCCCCCGCCCGATCCACAATGTGGCTCGGGTTTCGGCAAAGATGTACCAACTCGATGCGACGACATAGCCAATATCTCTCCAGCAACCCGGTTCTTGCACCGGGACCTTGCAATTATACGGTTAAGGGGGATGGGGTCAACCGAAACGACAGCGTTATTACATATTGCTCGGGCAATCTTCACACCACCGCCGCCGCCTTTGCCAAGCCGAGATTCATCCCGGTCTCCCCCGGCTCGAAAAAGTGAACCCGCCGCAGGTCGACGTACAGCGTCATCTCCGCGTCCGCCGTCAATCCGCTTTGGGCTTCCAGCCGACCGACCACGTGATCTTTCAACGCCGTCTGCACATAGACGTCCATGTCATTGCCCAGCGGCTCGACCACGTTCAACCGCACCTTCAGCGGGCAGCAATCCCCCTCGCCGCCCGTCGGCTGCAGGTGGAAATGCTCCGGACGAATCCCCAGCACCACGTGCCGCCCGACCTGCCCCGCCAACCGCTCACGCAAATGACTGGGCACCGGCAGGCGAAAACCATTTCCTGGGAGCGTTAGTTCGCCCACCATTACCAGCGGCTCATCGCCGGCCGTGGTGTCGTCGGCCGCCCCGCCGGCCGCGCGGGCGTTCTCGAGCCGGCCCTCTTCGAACACCATCTGGCCATCCACCATCTTCAGCGCGCCGTCGAAAAAGTTCATCGGCGGCATGCCGATGAAACCGGCCACGAAACGGTTCACCGGATGGTTGTACATTTGCAGCGGGGTGTCCGACTGCTGGATCCGCCCATCCTTCATCGCCACGATCCGATCCCCCAGCGTCATGGCTTCTTCCTGATCGTGCGTGACGTAGATCGTCGTGGTCTTGAGGCGATGGTGCAGGCGCTTGAGCTCGGCCCGCGTGGTCACGCGCAGCTTGGCGTCGAGGTTGGACAAGGGTTCGTCAAATAAGAAGGCGGCGGGCTCGCGGACGATGGCGCGGCCGACCGCGACGCGCTGCCGTTGTCCACCGGAGAGCGCCTTGGGCTTGCGATCGAGCAGGTGCTCGATGTCGAGGATTTTGGCGGCCTCGCGCACGCGCTGCTCGATTTGAGCCTTGGGCATCTTCCGAAGCATCAAGCCGAACGCCATGTTTTTGTAGACGGTCATGTGCGGATAGAGCGCGTAGTTCTGAAAAACCATCGCGATATCCCGATCCTTGGGCGGCACGTCGTTGACGATTCGATTCCCGATCCGAATCGTCCCGCTGGAAATTTCTTCCAGGCCCGCGACCATTCGAAGGGTCGTGCTTTTCCCACAGCCGGATGGGCCGACGAGCACGACGAACTCCTGATCGGCGATATTGAGATCGATGGCGTCGACGGCTTTGATATTGCCGGGATAGATCTTGCTGATCTTTTGCAGCTCGACGTGGGCCATGGTGGTGTCCGCGGAACTGCGGTGCGAAAGTTATACGGGAATGAGAGGTTGGGTCAATTCGCAGAGAAAACCGATGGCCTCCACACCGCACTTCCGTGGTATACTTGCTCTCGCAATGATTCAATCCGCCGATCCCATCACCTTTTCCGTCCCCCGCACGGTGCTCTCGGACATCGTCCAACTATCCGCGGAGTTGACCGACCGCATGCACGAACTGTTGGAGCGCAATACCGACGGACAACTCAGCCCCACTGAAAAGGCCGAGCTCGAAACTCTGGTCCGCGTGGCGGAATTCGGGCAGATCGTTTCGCTGGCGCTTCAGTCTCAGGCGCGGCCGTGAGCCTCTCTGCCATTCCAAGAGCCACGCGCAAGCGGGTGTTCGATCGGGACGGTGGACGTTGCCAGTATTGCCACTTGCTACAAGTCGGGCAGGCAGCCGTCTTTCATATCAATCACGTCATCCCCAAGAGCAATGGCGGCCCGATGGACGAGACCAATCTGGCATTGCAGTGCCCGTATTGCAGCCTTCACAAGTCGGCGAAAGTGGAGGCGGTTGACCCGTCAAGCGGAGAAGCCGTTCTGCTATTCCATCCACTTCGCCAACGGTGGGCTGAGCACTTCGCACTCGATGCGGGCGGGATCTGCAGCGGGCTGACTGCCGTCGGCCGAGCGACAGTCGATGCGCTACAAATGAACGACCCTCTGCCGCGCATTGCGCGGGCCATCCAAAACACATTGGGGCTTTTGGCATCCTCGACCTGACTTCCTGCCGGCAACCTCGTTACAACCTCTTTACCGAATCCTCAACCGATTTCGAGTCTAATGCCGGCAAGGAGACTCGCTCATGTTCAACCGCTTGATCCCCCTGCTCTCGTCGATCGCCCTCATCGTAACCTGCCCCCTGCTCGCCGAGCCCGCGACGCCGCTTACGGCGCTGGCGCGGATGCCGGTGAAGGAGATCACCGTCTTCAAGGATGGTCACGCCTTCCTGCTGCACTCGGGGAAAATGCCGACCGACGCGGCGGGCAACGTCCTGCTCGATGCGCTGCCGCAGCCGGTGCTTGGAACATTCTGGCCCTACTCTGCGGACAAAAGCGCCAAGCTGACGTCTGTCACGGCGTCGAGCCATAAGGTCAAACTCGATCGAACCGCGCTGTCGATCCGGGAGTTGATCGAAGCAAACCTCGGCGCGTCCGTGCAGATCACCGAGCAGGTCGCCGTGGCGGGCAAAGAGCCGCAGACGATCACCTACGCGGGCACGCTCGAATCCGTTCCCACTCAAACCGGTGAAGAACTGGAAGCGACGAGCGTGCCCAACTCCGGGGAAAAACTGCCGGTCCGCGGCGAGATGGTCCTGATCAAGACCGAGGCGGGCACCAAGGCGGTCAACCTGAATCGCATCCTCGACGTGACCTTCGCACAGAAGCCGGCCACGCGGCTGGCTCACGAAGAGTTTCGCAACCTGTTGACGCTGAAGCTCGATTGGGGCGGAAAGCCGCCGGAGAAGCAGGCGGACGTCGGCATGCTCTACCTGCAAAAGGGGATCCGCTGGATTCCCAATTACAAGGTGGCGATCGACGGCAAGGGGCAGGCGGTCGTCCGCCTGCAGGCGACGCTCATCAATGAGCTGACCGACCTGGAAGATGTGACGACGAACCTGGTCATTGGCGTGCCCACGTTCGCGTTCGCCAACACGACCGATCCGATTGCGCTGCAGCAGGCGGCGGCGCAGCTCTCGCAGTATTTCGCGCAACCCGGCTCGACCGGCAGCAACTTCGACAATGGCAGCTCGTTCGCCATGTCGAACAGCATCATGAGCCAGACGGCGCGGATGGGCGAAGTGCGCCAGGGCCAACCGGCGGCGGCCGCCGATCTCGGGCCCGAGATCGCTTCGCAGGGGAAGACGGAGGATCTCTACCTGTTTCAGGTCAAGCACGTGACGCTGAAGAAGGGGCAGCGGATGGTCCTGCCGGTCGCCGAGTACAATTTGAAGTACAAGGACGTCTACACGCTGGACATCCCGGTCACGCCGCCGCCCGAAGTGCTGCGCGGGTTCGATGCGTCGCGCAAGGGGGAGATTGCACGGCTGCTGGCGGCGCCCAAGGCGATGCACAAGATCCGCCTGTTCAACACGTCCGACGCGCCGCTGACCACCGCCCCGGCGCTGATCGTCAGCAACGACCGCGTCATCGCGCAGGGGATGATGAATTACACCGCGATCGGCGCGAACTTCGACCTTGAGCTGACGACCGCCATCGACGTCAACGTCCGCAAGAGCGACCAGGAAACCGCGCGCACGCCCGACGCTGAAAAGTGGAACAAGGAAACGTTCCTGCGCATCGACATGGCCGGAAAGATCTCGCTGACGAATTACGGCAAGCAACCGGTCGAGCTGGAGGTGACGCGGCACCTGATGGGCAACCTCGACACGGTCGATCACGACGGCAAGAAGGAGTCGGTCAACCTGCTGGAAGATGCCGCCGCGGCGCCGACCGCCGGTTCATCCTATCCGCAGTGGTACGGATGGTATGCGTGGCCTTACTGGTGGAACCGGTTCAACGGCGTGGGGAAGGCGACGTGGAGCCTGACCGTCGAGCCGGGGAAGACCACCGATCTCGCGTACACGTGGCACTATTTCTGGCGGTGATTGCTACGCGTCTTCCTGCAACCAACTGATCAGTTCGGACAGGCGCAGCGGCTTCTTGAAGATGCGGTCGGGCGTGAGCTTCATCGCGCCGAAAAAGCCTTCGGGGTCGGTCATGCCGGTCACGACGGCGACGCGGATCGGCAGCTCGTCGCGGCGAATGCGGCGCAGGATGATCACGCCGTTGGCATCGGGCAGCATCAGGTCGAGGATGATCGTTGACGGCAGCGGCTCGTGCTGCAAAGCCACCAGCGCTTCGCCGGCCGAGGTGGCCTGGGCGGTGCCCATTCCCTTCTTCTCGAGCGCGCGCACGATGAACTCGCGAGTGGACGGATCGTCCTCGACTATCAGGGTGAGCGTCTGTGTAGCAGCCATTAAAACCACACGGCTGGAAAAACTATTACGAACCCCCGGAAATAAACGTACCTTCTGATCGCCGCAGGCACAACAGGCAAAGAAAAACTCCGGACGTAACGAAAACCGTTCGATTCGCTACAGATTGCCCATCCTGCCTGATCGACAATTACGCCGCAAGGGCTTCAATCTTCATAGCCGTTCGGATGCCTGGAAAACCAGTTCCAGGCCGAGCGGATGATCGACTCGGGGTCTTTGTGTTTGGCCTCCCAGCCGAGCAATTCCCTGGCGCGGGCGGGGTTGGCGTAAAGCGCGATCGCGTCGCCGGGGCGGCGGGGCTTTTCTTCAACCGGCACCTTCTTCCCCGTCACCTTCTCGGCGGCGGCGATGATCTGGCGATTGGAGAAGCCATTGCCCGTGCCCAGATTACAGATGATCGGCTTGCCGGGCGTCAGGCGCTGCATGGCGGCGATGTGGGCGTCGGCGAGGTCGTCCACGTGGATGTAGTCGCGGACGTTGGTGCCGTCCTTGGTCGGATAGTCGGTGCCGAAGAGGTGCAACGCCGGGCGCTGGCCGGCGATCGCCTGGAAGATGACGGGGATCAGGTGGGTCTCGGGGTCGTGGTCTTCGCCGAGCGTGCCGTCCATCGCGCAGCCGCTGGCGTTGAAGTAGCGGAGCGCGGCGAACTTGAACTGCTTGTTTGCCACGCCGTAATCCTGCAGGATTTGTTCGACCATCCATTTGCTGCGGCCGTAGGGCGAGACGGGGGCTTTCTTTTCTTCTTCGGTGATGGGAATTTTGTCCGGATCGCCGTAGACGGCGCAGGTGGAGGAGAAGACGAAGCGGTTGACATTCGCGTCGGCCATCGCTTCGAGCACGCTGATCGTCGTCGCGACGTTGTTCTGATAGTACATCAGCGGCTTCTCGACCGATTCGCCGACGTAGGCATAGGCGGCGAAGTGCATAACCACGTCGATCTTGTGGTCGCGGAGGGTCTTGGTGAGCGTCGCGCGGTCGTTGAGGTCGGCCCATACAGCGGGGACTTTGAGGATCTCGGCGACCGCCTTGTGACCGCGCTCGCCGTTGTCGTAGATGACCGGGTTGTGGCCGGACTCTTTGAGGCGTTTCACGGTGTGTGATCCGATATAACCGGCGCCGCCGGCGACGAGGACGTTCATGCGTTTTGCTCCATCAGAAGGACGCGGGGCAGTATAGGCAAAGGGGCGTCGGTTGCGACAGGGTGGAAATGCCTGAGTGGTTCCACCGCTTTCAAAACCTGCGGACACGGTTTGGCGCGGCGGGGGCCGCATCTATAATCCCTCGCGATATGACGACGATGACGACGACTGCTCCCCGCCTTTTGCGCCTCGGCCATTCGCCCGATCCCGATGACGCCTTCATGTTTTACGGGATGGCCAAGGACCTGGTTCCGACCGGCCGGTACCGCTTCGAGCATATCCTTCAGGATATCCAGACGCTGAACATGCGGGCGCGGCTGGGGGAGTTGGAAGTCTCGGCGATCTCCATCCACGCCTATCCGTATGTGGCGGACAAGTACGCACTGATGTCGTGCGGGTCTTCCATGGGGGATGACTACGGGCCGATGTTGATCGCGCCGCGGCCGATGGAATTGGCCGAACTGCGCGGGAAGACGATCGCGATCCCGGGGCTGCTGACGACGGCGTTCCTCGCGCTGCAATTGGCGATCGGCAAGGGGAAGCCTGTGGGCGAAAGCGGCGGGGCGTTTCAGTACACGCTGGTTGAGTTCGACCAGATCCCCAAGCAGGTGATAGAGGGGAAGGTCGATGCGGGGCTGATCATTCACGAGGGGCAACTCACGTACCAGTCGATGGGCCTGCATTTGGTGCTGGACACGGGCGTGTGGTGGAAGCAGCGGACGGGGTTGCCGCTGCCGCTGGGCGGGAACGTGGTGCGGCGGGATCTGGGGCGCGAGGCGATGCAGGAGGTGACGGATCTGGTGCGGCGGTCGATCCAGTTCTCGCTGGATCATCGCGCGGAGGCCGTGGCTTACGCGCTGCAGTTCGGGCGGGATTTGAATGCGAAATTGGCGGATCAGTTCGTGGGGATGTACGTCAACCACTGGACGCTGGATTATGGGGATCGGGGTCGCGCGGCAATCACGCGGTTGTTGAACGAGGGCGCGGCGGCGGGGCTTGTGCCGGATGCGGGGGAGATTGATTACGTAACGGCGCGAGCGTGAAAGAGACTAAAGACGTAAAGACAAGGGCAGACAAGAATATCTACCCCACCTTTTGATTCTTCTGCCTACTGCTTACCGCCTACTGCCTACTCCATCCGCTATCGCCGATCCGTGTTCTTCATCGCGCGGATGACGTCTTCGCTGACGCCCGAATCCCGGAGTTGATTTTCGTCTCTGGCCGAAAGGCGGATCACCGTTCCGCTGCGGTCGATGCGGTCGATGATCTGCTCGTCGCGATCTCCCCGGCGGGTCCATTCGATCACGTCATCGCGGGTGACGACGGCGGCGGTGGTGCGCGGGGCGCCTCGGCGGGCGGAGTAATCATCGTAGTCGCGATCGCGGCGGGCTTCTCGTTTGTCCTGTTTGTCCATCTCGTTGCCGATCAGTGCGCCGCCCAGGGCGCCGACTGCGCCGCCGATTAGCGCGCCGCTGCCGGTGCGGCCGTGGGAGTTGTGGCCGACGATCGCCCCGATTCCCGCGCCCGCAGCGCCGCCCACCAATGCGCCGGTTCCGGCCTTGGTTTCGCAGCCGACGACGCCGGCGCTGAGAACCCCGCATGCCACGACCGATAACAATGCCCGTTTCATCTTGGAAATCTCCACACGTTGACGAACTGTCCCTACTTAATAGATCGGCGCGGGCGGGCGGGAACTTTGAGCCGGATTGCCTGAAAAAGTGGCGGAAGCGCCGACCGAGGGGGGCGACGCTTCCGCTGTAAAATCCGGGTTATTACGGCTATGGCGCTGGGATCAGCTCCGGCCGTTGTTGGCGTAATCGTAGTACGTCTGGATGCTCTTGCGGTAGTAGCCACCGCCCTGGGCGCGGACGGCATTGAGCACGACGCCGAGGTGCTCGGCCTTGTTCTTGCGAAGCTCGTCCCGCATGCGCTGGAGGAGGCCGCGATTGTTGGTCTTGGCGCGGACGACGCTGACGACGCCATCGACGCGGGGCGCCATCGCCTGCGCTTCGGCGACGACCATGAGCGGGCCGGAGTCGAAGATCACGTGGTCGAACTCTTCCAGGGCGCGGTCGATGAAGTCGATCAGGAGCTGGCTTTCGAAGAGCTCGGTCGGGTTCATCGGCTTGGGGCCGGCGGACATGACGGCGAGGTTCGGAACCTGGGTTTCCTGGAGCACTTCGTCAAACGCGGCGACGGCGTTGAGGACGTCGCTGAAGCCCTGTTCGTTGGGCAGGCCGAAGATGCGGTGGACTTCGGGGCGGCGGAAGTTGGCATCGACCAGAAGGATGCGGCGGCCGTTGAGCGCCAGGCCCGCCGCCAGGTTGCAGGCGATCGTGGTCTTGCCGTCGCCGGGCGACGGGCTGGTGACCATGATGCTGCGGGTCGTGTCGAGGGACGCGGTGTGCTGCAGCTTGGTTCGGACGTGGCGGAAGCTTTCGGCCATGATCGAGTGCGGGGCGTCGAAGATAACCACCGGCAGACGCGCGCCGGCGGATTGGGGATCGTCGCTTTCGTCGGGGATGAGCCCGAGCAGGTTGATTTGGCCAATCTTCGCGATGTCGCGCGGCGAGCGGATCGACTGATCCATCGCCTCACGCAGGAACGCGATGCCGAGCGACAACGCCAGGCCTACCGCGATCGCCATGGCCATGATGATCCAGAGCTTGGGGAAGCTCTTGTTCATCGGGATTTCGGGCATGGCTCGCCAGACGACTTCCTCTGCGGCATGAGCGCTGGAGAGCGCCATCACGCCTTCGATCTGTTCCCTCACCTGCTTGAGCTGCTCAACCAGGCCTCGCTCTTCCTGCTGTAGTTGAAAGTACTGAACCATCGAGTTGCTGAGCTCGCCCATGTCCTGCTTGAGGTTGTTGACGCGCTCGTTGAGACCGTCAAGCTTGGCCTTGGCGGAGACGGCTTCCTGCTGATATCCTTCGAGAATCTGAACTTTGCCGTTGGCCTTGGCCTCGGCAAGCTGGGTGTCGTAGGCGGCGCGCAACAATTCGGCCTGCCGGGTAAGTGCCTTGTACTTGGCGTTTTCCGGACCGTACTGGTCGGCCATCAAATCGCGCTGGATCTCCAACTGGCGCAGTGTGTACTGGTCCTGAGCAAGGAAGGGCGCGGCGCGCTGAACGACGACGTCCAGCCCGGGGGGGTCCTGCCCCTGCTGAATGGCATCGGCGACCGCCTTGAGCGTCCCCTGCGCTCTGCCCAACATAAGCTGGGCCTCGATCTGCTCCTTGACCAGCGCGGAAAGTTCCAGATCCTTGGTGCCCAGGCGGCTACCGACCCCACCAATGCTGCCGCCGTCAACGTTCAGGCGAACTTGCTTCTCACGCATGTCGTTCCGCAGGATCTTCAGGCTCGCCTCGGCCTTGATGCGGACGTTGTTCAGCACGCTGGTACGGTCGAGGAGGGTGTTGACCTGAGACTGCTTCTGGTTTTCGAGGTGGGTCGAGATCAGATCGAAGACGATGGCGCGGCAATCTTTGGGCTCGGAGTAGGTAAACTCGACCTTGACCAGCTTGGTGTCCTGGATGGGCGTGACGGAGAGGCTGTCTTCAAAATCGGCCTTCGCGGCGGCGATGTTGTTGTTGAATTGCGCGAACCACATGGTGCGGCGCACCTCGCTGTTGGCATTCTGCAGCACCTTGGTAAGAAGCGCTTCGCTGCGAAGGATCGCGGCCTGGGTGCGGATTTCCAATGCGGTGGTCGCCGGATCGGTAACCGGAATCCTACCGGTGGTATATTCCAGCGCCTGCACCTTGGGCTGCACCTCGATCAGCGCCGTGGACGTGTAGCGCGGGTAGTTGCGAGCGAGGAGGAAGTTCACCCCAAAACCCGCCAGCGGCGAGATGATGCAGGTGACGATCAGGATCAACCAGATATGGGTGCGAATGACCCGCCAGGCATCACTGGAGCCTTGCTGCGTTGCGCCCAAGGCTCCCCCTGCCACAAGCCCCCCGCCACCCGGCGTGGCGACCTGCATTGCCCCGTTGACCGGGCGCGGCAACCGTACATTCGTCGTCTGCGGTAACGTCGTCATAAACTGCACTCCTGCCGGCCCCGAAGGGCGGCACAGACCCCACAACCTAACAACTTTCGCTCTTCACCAGCGCTGGACGCCGGAACTGCAATGCGGATCACCTCGGAACTCTACGAACACACGGGCCTGCCTGTTCCAAAACGAACGGAATTAAGCCTCATCAGTGTTCACCAGACTCGTCACTGAGACAAGTCTCACCAAACATATCCCGCCTCTAGGGGGCGGCCGCTCGCAGTTCCACCAGCGCCTTTTCAGCTCTCACTAACGCTTCCTCTACTCGCTTCTTAAGGTTTTCATCATAACCCTGCTTTTTATCGATTTTTTCCTGAATCATCTCTTTCGCGCGGGTCAGGCTGTTCTTAGCGGAATCGGGGAGGTTCTTTTTCAGGTACGCCTCGCCGAGGTGATAGTGAGCCTCGGCAATTTCACCGATCTTCAGCGAACTGATGAGGTAATCGATGCCCACGTTGATCTTAACTCCGCCCGCCAGCACGTTCATCCAGCCGACCGTATCCAGGACGTTGGGGTCCTGATTGCTGCGCTGGTTCATCGCCGTCAGGGCGCGCTGACTGTATTCCAGGGCTTTGGGAAGATCGGGCGTTGCGCTGTGCTCCGCGACGATGCAGGCGAGGTTGTTCAGGGCGCCGAGATCTTCGGGCCGCTTGGTCAAGAGTTCCTCGTAAACCGCGCGGGCCTTGTCGTAGTGGGCGTTGGCCATGTAGATGTTGCCGGCGACGCTGAGCGCCGTCACCGCGTTCTGCTCGTCCAAGCCGCTCTTCATGTTGCGTACTTCCTCGATTTTCAACTCGGCATTGGCATTGTCGCCGGACTGAAGGTAGAGGTACGCAAGCACGACTTTCCAACGGGTGGCCTCGGGCTTTTTCTCGCTAGCAAGCATCGTGGCGCGGGCGATGGCTCGCTCGCTGTCGAGCGTCATCCGGATCTTATCGATGATCGCGATCAGGACGTCCTGATTGCCCTCCTTGTCCGCCTGCACGATGTCCATTGACTTCACAAAGTCCGCCATCGCCTCCTGCTTGCGGTCCATGTTCGAGAGGGCGACGGCGCGCTTCACGTACACCCACCACCCCTTCTCGGCAATTCCCTTGTCGGCGGCCAGGACGCGGTCCACCTCGGTAAGGAGCTGCGGCCACATGCGGCCGCCCTCGAGGATGTCCAGGTAGTCGCGGAGCAGTTCGCCATTGGTTGCGTCCACAGCGAGCGCGTCGCGAATCTTGACTGCCGCCCGATCGTGCATGCCGCGGACGGAGTACATCTTCGCCTGCATGCGCTTCCAAGTCGAATCCTGGGGTTCGTTTCGTTCGGCGTCCGTGACCAGCCGCTCGGCCTCGGCCCAAAGCGGCGGCTTCATCGATGCGTAGATCCCGACCAGGTTGATCCGCACGTCGCGCCGCGCGGGGGCGCGCCGCAACGCTTCGTCCAGTTCGCGAGCGCCTTCCTCGAGCCTCTGTTGCTGGCGGAACGCCTCCGCTAGCGAGACGCGCGCCTCGATGTGGTTGGGGTTGACGTCGCGCAGCGCGACGAGATCCTTCACCGCGCCGTCGAGTTGCGGCACCTTGGATTTGAGCCGCAATTGCCCGCGCGAGTAGAGCGCGGCTTGATTCTTCGGATCCAGCACGAGGGCGGTCGTCAATTCCTCGATCGCCTGCTCCTCGCGCTTCTCGTTGAGCAGCACCACCCCGAGCAGCGCGTGCAACTGCGGGTCCTTGTCGTTGGCGGCAAGCAGCCCGTGGAGCAGCTTGTCCGCTTCATCGAACCGCCCCGCGAGCATGTAAATCTCGACGATCTGCTGACGCACGAGCCTGTCGGACGATCCGGGATCGAGCAGCTTGAGGGCGTCGTTGAACTTTTGCGTGCGCGCGTCGCCCGTCATCTTGGCGGCGGCCTGGGTGTAATAAGCGGCCAAGCGCCGGCGAACCTCGATGTTGGCCGGAAAGGCTTCCAACGCCTGCTTCATGACCGTGTCAGCCTGCTCGGCCTTGTTTTGCTTCAGGAAATGGTCGGCGAGCATCATCGTCGGCTCGGGCGAACCCTTAAACTCCGGCCGCGCGATCATCTCCCGCAGCAGCGCCTCGCCGCCGGCGGTGTCCTTGGTGAAGTCCGCGAGTTCCGACAGCAACGCCCAGAGCACCTTCTCACTCGGCCACTTCTTCACCGCCTCGGTGAAGGTCGCCTTGGCGTCGGCGGCATACTGAGCAGACTTCGCGTCCTGCTTCTTTGCCGCCGCGTATTGGGCCATGCCCAGGGCCAGCCAACGATTAGGGTCAGTCGGGTTGGCGTCGCGTTCGGCCAGCGCAGGCTTAATCACTTCCGCCGGGTCGCCCCACCGCATCATGTATTGCTTCCATTGCTCGCGGAAGAAGACGTTGTTCGGGTGCGAGGTCATCCCGCGCTGAATGTACCGCAACGCCTCGGTCGGACGGTTGAGCTGCGTGTAGCAGGCGATAATGCCTGCGATCGCCTCTGGGCTCTCGCTCTGCTTGTCCAGCGCGACGCCGTAGCTGGAGATCGCGTCGGTGTACTGCCCCGCCGCCTGCTGCGCCTGCCCCAGGAAGATCCAGCTCCGGGCGAATTGTTCGAGCTTGCTGGTTAATTGCCGCGCGTAATCCAGTGCGCCGGTCACCTGATCGTGACTCACCACGTCGCCGCGGGACATTGCCAGGCGGAAGCGGTAGATCAGGCCATTCGCCTGGTCCCAGTTCTTCGACGCCAGTTTTTCGACGTACTCCCCGGCCTTGTCCCAGTTCTGCTCGCCGAGGTAATGTTGGAACATCAGGTCCTGCAGGCGGCCCTCGTCGGGCTTGATCGCCTCCGCCGCCAACAGGTGTTTGACCGACTCGGCCTTATCCCCTGCAACCATGTAAAATTCGTACAGCTTCAGTTCCAGCGAGAACGGGTCCTTCGCATACTGCTGGCGGAGCACGTCGATGCTCATCAGCTTCAGGTCGTCGGCCGACGCCCCCTCCAGGTGCCGGGCCACCAGGGCGATCTTCGCGTCGTCAGGCTTAAGCGCCTGCCCCGCCTTGAACAGCGCCAGCGCCTCGTCCTTCTTCCCCCGCGCGACCAAAATCTCGCGCGCGCCCTGGAGGGCCTCGAAGTCTCCGGCATCGGCCGCGATCACCTGCCGATACAACCGCAGGGCGTCGTCGGGGTTGGAGACCGGCGACAGGTTCGCCACCATCGCCTTGGTCATCCGCTCGGGCCGCGTCGCCTCGGGTAGCTTCTCGTAGCACGCCTTGACCCGCATCGCGTCCTTGGCCGGGTCGAGCGTGGCGAGCACGAGGCGCAGTACCTCGGGCTCGTCGGGCGCCTGTTTCTCCAGGTAATCCACGTGCTCGCGGGCGGCCTTGATGTCGCCTTCCATGATCAGCAACTGCGCGAGCATCAATCGGACCGGAATGTAACTCGGTCTCTGCTCTTTATACTTCAAGAGCTGCGTCTTGGCCTCACCGGTCTGGCGGCTGGTGAGGTACGCCCGCGCGAGCTGGAACGTCAGGTCAAGATCTTCCTTACCGTTGTTATCGTTCTGAAATTGGCGCTGCGCCTTCTCGAAGGTCTGGATCGCCTTGACGGTCGCATCCTGGCCCCCGCGCAGCAGTTCCATCTTCCCGCGGATCTTAAGCACGTCGGAGCGCTCGTACGCCTTGGCGTGCACCTTTTCGTAGGTCGCCTCGATCACCTTCAACGCCTCGGGCCGCTCGGCCGCGGGCATGGCCGGATAACGATCGATGTATAAGGTCGCCAGCTCAACGAGCGATTTGATCTCCAGGTCGTTTTTCTGCAGGGCATCGACGCCGATCGAACCGCCGTCGACCATCGGTTGTTCCAGCAACCCGATCGCCTCCTCCAACTTCTTCCGTTCATGCCAAAAGCCGGCGAGGACCAGGCGGACGCGCTGGTCGTTGGGCCGGGCATTACGAAGGTCAATCAGGATCTGCTCGGCGTCTCGCACCTGCCTGGCGAGCGTGAACGCGGCGATCGACACCTTCACGAAGATCTCGTCCTCGGGCTTGACCAGTTTCTGCGCCGCGGACACCTCCGCCTTCATCTGCTCATAGTAGTGCAAGGTGTTGTCGTGTTCAGGGTCGATTTGCCGAAGATTGGACAGCAGCTCGTAGAACCGATAGTGAAGTTCCCCGTTCTGGTCGTTGCGCCCGATCGCGCCCTGAAAGAGCTTGCGACTCTCGTCCAGCAGCGTGGCGGCCTGCCGCTCGTCACCGTTACGCTTGGCCTCGGCGCCCTGCCTGGCCTTGGCGCCGGCGGCGAAACGTACCATGTCCGGCAGTTCGGGCGCCGTCGGGTTCTCCTCGATCATCGTCACCAGCTCGGCGATCGCCGGTTGAACCTCGCTCATCGGCGTTTCGATGTTCGCCAGCCAGCGGTGAAGCGGCGCGATGTACATCAGCGCGTGCGCTCGCAGGTCCTTGGGGTCGAGCTTGTGAATCGCCTCCGCGCGATCGCGAACCTGAGTGAAGTAAGGCACCTTCGGATTGATCTGCGCTTCCTTGAAGTACGTATCCTGCAGGCGTTGAAGCGCCGGCATGTATGCCGGATTGATTTCCAGCGCCTTCTCCCACATCTGCCGCGCCGCCGGCAGGTAGATCCCCACCTCGTACGGCGTCATCTTGTTCAAGTGGTCGCCGTACTTCACCAACAGTGCGGTGTTTTTCGGGTCGGCGTTGCTCGCCATCTGGTAGTTCCGCACCGCCGCTTCGTACTTCTTTTGTTTTTCGGTCGTCGAGACGCCAGGCAGTTCTGCCTCCTTCACCAGCGCGTCCGCCGCATCGACGAGCTTCTTGCTCCGATCCCCCTTCACCATGTTCATGATCGGGCCCTTCAGCACGAACGCCGACGCCACGCCCCCGAGCACTAACACGCCCAGGATGATCAGGAACTTATTGTTAACTCGCCTTGCCATGGTTCACTCGCACCTAAGGGTCTTTATTCAGTCTTGTCGTTCCGTGCCGCCGCTCACTTAACCCCTAACTGTCTTCCCGCCCGGTTATCGGGTGAAGATCTTCGAATCGGGAAGCAACTTCTCCACTTCCGGCAGCGCCGCGGTCAGGAACTTCTGCATCGTCGCCGACGCCCCGGCACGATCCTTCTCCTTCAACGGGTCCTTCTCCATGATGCCCGGCCGCGAGGGCAACAGCGTCATCACTTCGATCTTCGCGAAGTAGGCGTACGTCTCGGTCAGGTGTTGCAGCCGCAGGCGGACCTGGTTCGGGTCCTGCTCATACCTGCCGTTCGCGTGGAAAAAGTATGTCACGCACCGGTTTTGCGCACCGCGAGTCGTCTGATCTTCGAAGTCGATGAACCGTGCTTTCACGTTGCGCGGCGCGCCGGGAGCGTAATCTCCCAGTCGCAGATCCTTGATGTCGTAGGAGGACGGTTGAAATCCGTCGGCGACGTAGCAGCGCTCAGGCACGTGCGGAACGGTGTCAACCTTGCCCGTGTAATACGTGACCGCGAGGCTGATCACGGCATTGTTGTTCTTCACGCGCATCTGGTTCAGCGCGCCGTAAAATTCTTTGCGCGGAAGCTTGTCCAGCGCCAGGACTTCTTCGCGAGTTGCGACCGGCTTGCCATCTGACGTGGTGGCATCGAGGTCCACGTAATCCCGGAACACGTATTGGTCCGTCTGAAGCTCGTGCGCTTCGTCCGGGTTGATCGTGCGCGTCTCGGGGACGCAGATCCAGTTTCCCATTTTCAGGGGCAACGCCGTCAGGCCTTCCCTGGAGCGCAGGGGCAAGGCCAGTTTACGAAAGTGCAGCTTTAGCGCGCTGGTGGCCGCGTTGATACCGACGGCGCCGCCGAACAGCACCAGCAGGACCAGCAGGAAGCCCGGCCGCTTCAGCGATTGTTTGAATGCGTGCGACCACGGCGTGCTCATGCTCTACCTGTTCCTTCCTGATTGACGTTGTTCGACGAAGACGGGGCCGCCGTTCGGGACGAGGGCCGCACCGGAGACGACGCGGGTTGCGGCTTCAAACTACCGGGAGATTGCTGCGGGACGTCCGCCCGTGGTTTGGGGGTAGAAGGCTTGAGCGTCGATGGTTTGAGGGTCGAAGGGGGAGAGATCGGCGCGGGGGTCGTCGATCGCGGCGCCGCCACCGGCTTGCTTGAGGGTTTCAGAGTTGAGGCGGCAGGCGCCGTCGGCGCGGCCGTCGGCAATCGATCCTTGACCGGCGACGGCTTGAGCGTCGAGGGTTTCAGGGTCGACGTGGGCGGAGCAGCAACTGGAGCGCTGGCGGCCGCTGCCGGTTTGGCGAGCGGGCGCTTCGCGACCGGCGCCGGGGCGGGAACAATCGCGGGGGGAGCGACACGGGAGGGTGGCGTGACCGGTGAAGGAGCCGGAACCGTCGCCGCCTCTGTCACGGCCGGCACGCCCGGTTCGGCGATCGTCTGTCGAACTGCGGCTGGTTCCACCGGTGCCGTGGTGGCTTCGATCGCGGGCGTTGTGCCCGCCTCGCGCTTCCGCGGCACCTCGACGATGACCCGCTTCGTTCGTCCTGCTTTGGCCGCTGCGCCGGCAATCGCCAACTCGTTCCGGTCTACTTCCTCGATAAACAGTTTTTCCAGAATCCATCCGACGATCAGGATCATGAAGAACCCCGGGATCAGCATGACCAGTCCGGCGAACTGGTGGGCGAACCCTTCGGACCACTCGTGGCTGCCGTAGCGATCCAACAGCCCCTGGCCCGACACCCGCATCACGTTACAGAAGATCGCAATCGGAATGGCCGAAAGGGTAAGCACGGCCTTTTCCCACAGAGCTCGGCTCCCCAGGAATGCCACCGTGCCTGCAACCATCAGGAAGGTCATGACCGATTTCAAGCCTGCGCACGCCTCGGCGACGTTTAACAGGCGCTGGTTCCCGTCCTTGTCCTCCATCATGATGCGCGTGCCGAAGTTCTGCGCTTCCACCCCGAACGCACGCAAGGTCCCCACCGCGACGCTCGCCGCCAGCTTTTGCAGCGGCCACGCAAGCTTGGCATACACCAACTCCGGCCAAGGCAATGCAACCACGAGGAACACGATCGGAAACCAAGCCACCTTCATCACCGACCACCCGCAGAGCAGCGTCGCCACCCCGAAGATCGTGATCACCATCCCAAGGTCTTTCACGTAATCGTTCTGACCCGGGAAGATGCCGAAGGCGAAGACGATCAGCCCCTCGAACAGAAGCACGCTCCCCAGCGCCGCAGCCGTCGGCAGCGCCACCGGGACAGCCAGCCCCGCCGCCAGGAGACCCAGCAAGTACAGCGCGAATCCCGTCTCACCACTAAGCCAAAGTTGCAAGGCCAACACGACCATCATCGCCAGCCCGATGCAGGCGAGAATTCGAATCGACTTGTACTGCCTGACCGGCGCAAGCGCGGCCCGGAGCAACTCCTCGCGATGGATGTACAGGTAATAAAGTCCGATCAGCGGGACGAAGATCGAATGCTGCCAGTTGGAATCCTGGCCGTTAATCGGATTGGTCTTTCCCCACAGCCGGGCGAGGTTGAAACGAAACAGGGCGCACATCAGCACCGAGACGAGGACGATCTGCACCCACGCCAGCGCGCTCAACCCCCAAATGCGATCATTCGACTTGTCCGTCGAATAGTCCAATACCGATATGTTCGTGGTTGGGCTCA
>JAQGHM010000398.1 GCA_028291615.1 Phycisphaerales bacterium
AATTTACTTCGAGATCTGGCGAGGCGATGGCAGCCTCCTCGCCCGCTCGCCGTCCCTTCGCGGTCGAGACTTGCCGCGCGAGCAGCTCACCGCCGGCAAGCCGAGATACCGGAACGTGCACCTCGCCGCAGAGGACCGGGGCCGCGCCGTGCAGATGACCTTTACGCCCGCGCCCGAAGAGGATGACGAACGGGCAAAGCATAAGGGACGTGCGTCCAAAGCCGCCCCCGACGGCACGATCGTCCTCGCCCGCAGCCGCCGCGATCTTGATTCGACATTGCGCGTCCTGGCGTCGTCGCTCCTGCTCGCCGCCGCCGCCCTGGCGATCGGCACCGCCGTTGCCGTCGCCGCCACCGTCCGCCGCGGGCTCAGGCCGCTCCATCGCCTCGGACGCGAGGCCGACGCCATCGGAGCCGCCGCTTCCCTGAACCACCGCTTTTCTTCATCAAAGCTCCCCAAAGAGCTCCAACCAATCTACGACCGCCTGAACAAACTGCTCGAACGTCTCGAGGAGACCTTCGCACGCGAGCGCCGCTTCACCTCGGATGTCGCGCACGAGCTGCGAACCCCTATTGCCGAGCTTCGCTCCCTCGCCGAAGTCGCACTCAAGTGGCCGGACAACGCGACCGCGGAGCAAAACTATCGCGACACGCTCGGGGCAGCGAGCCGCATGCAATCGCTCGTCAATTCGCTGCTTGCGATCGCGCGTTGCGAGGCCGGTGTCGCGAGTTCCAATGCTTCCCCGGTATCACTGGACGAGGTCCTTCAGGATGTTTGGAAGCCGCGCGCCGCCGCGGCGAGCGCCCGTCAACTGCATGCCGATTGGGACATACACCCTGGCGCGGTCGTTCATTCGGATCCCGTCATGCTTGGGGCCTTAATGGAGAATCTCGTCTCCAACGCCGTCGATTACACGCCTGCCGGCGGGCGCATCGCATTTCGAATCTCCACCGATTCCGACGGTACAACGCTGGCGATCACGAACACCTGCAAAGGCCTTGAACCGGCCGACCTGCCCCACCTGGCCGAACCGTTCTGGCGAAAGGACGCCGCCCGCACCGGCGGGCTCCACTGCGGGCTGGGACTTTCGCTGGTCGCCGCCTACGCCCGCGCCATCGGCGCTAGGCTCGATCTCAACTTGCCCGCTCCAGATGAATTCAGCGCGTCCGTATACTTCGCTGGGTAACGCCCCTTCAGCCATTCCCCTTCACTTCAAGCCTTCTGCAACTGCTCGCTCTTGGCGTCATACCCCTGCACGCGCCGCACCAGTTGCACCAGTTCTTCCACCTGCCCGGCGATCTTCTCCAGCGAGCCTCCGTCCTTCACCGCCTGCTCCGCCTTGGCGGCGAACGTGGTGATCTGGGCGAAGCCGTACCCGCCGCCGGCGCCCTTCATCTGGTGCACCGCGCGACGAAGCTCGTCCAGGTTCCGCTCGTCCAGCATCCGCTTGATGCCGGCCACCTGCACCGGCAGGCGGGCGACGAATTCGTCGATCACTTCCCGCATGTCCGGATCGTTCGCGTAGTCGCTGGCGATCACATTCCCACCAGCCGCGGGCGCAGTGGCCGCCACAGGAGGTGCGGCGGCGGCAGGAGTCACGGTTGGCTCAATGGGCGCATCCGCGGACGCAGTCGCCACAGCCGTTGCCGTCGCATCAGTTCCACCATTCATCTTTTTTGCCTCGCGCAAGTGCCCGTTAATCGTCATCAGCAACTGCTGCTTGTCGATCGGCTTGGTCAGGTAATCGGTGCAGCCCGCCCCGATGCAGCGGGCGCGGTCCTCCGCCATCGCGTGCGCCGTCAGGGCGATGATCGGCAGCGTGAAACCGCGACGCCGCAGCTCGCTCGCCGCGCCGTAGCCGTCCAGTTCCGGCATCTGCATGTCCATGATGATCAGGTCAAACGTCTGCGACCGCGTGAGGTCCACCGCGATCCGGCCGTTGTCGGCGATCGTCACTTCGGCGCCGGCCTTGCGCAGGTGCAACGAGATCAACCGCTGATTGTCCAGGCCGTCTTCCGCCAGCAGGATGCGACCCTGCAGGCGAATCGCCTCTTCTCGCGGCGCCGGCACGACGGCCAGGATCGCCTCGGTTACGTCCGTGCGCATCATCACCCCGTCCAGCGAGCCGCCTTCAATGACGACCGAGAACGTGCTCCCCACGTTGTGCAGCGTCTGTATCGTGATATCGCCGCCGAGCAGCTTGGCCAGGCGCTTGCTGATCGTCAGGCCCAGCCCGGTGCCGCCGTACTTGCGCGTCATCGAGTCGTCTGCCTGGTTGAACGGCTGGAACAACCGCTGCACCTGCTCGGGGGTCATCCCGATCCCGGTGTCCGACAGGTGAAAGTGGATCTCGCTCCCCCCCTCCTTCGGCTTGCATCCGACCCGCAGCTCAATCCGGCCCTTGTGCGTAAACTTGATCGCGTTGCCCAGCAGGTTGACCAGGATCTGCTTCAGCCGCAGCGCGTCGGTCAAAATCGTCTGCGGGATCGACCCTTCGAAATTGACCGTGAAATCTAGACCCTTGTCCACGGTCTTGGGCCGCATCAGCGATGCGACGTCGATCACCAGGTTCGGCAGGTCGCAGGGGATGCGCTCGACCGTCATCTTCTCCGCTTCGATCTTCGAGATGTCCAGGATGTCGTTGATCAGCGCCATGAGATGCCGGCCGTTGCGGCGGATGATCTGCAGGCAATCCTGGCGGTCCGATAATGTCTGCTCCGGCTCGAGCATGAGGTCGGAATAACCGACGATCGCCGTCATCGGGGTGCGGATCTCGTGACTCATGTTCGCCAGGAAGTTGCTCTTCGCCCGGCTTGCCGCTTCCGCCCGATCCTTGGCGCCGGTGAGTTCGGTGTTCATCTTCTGCAACTGCTCGGTACGCTGCGTCACCTGCTCCTCCAGGTGATCCTGATGCGATTTCAGGCCCGCGTCGCGGATCTGGATCTGCGTCAGCATTTCATTGAAGACGTCGATCAACTGCCCCAGTTCGTCCGAGCTCTCCTTCACCGCCCGCACCGAATAATTTCGCTGGGTCGAGACGACCTGGGCCGTATCCGCCAGATGCTGGATCGGCCCGGCGATGAACCGCTGCAAGCGCGATGCTAAAAACAATGCCAGGCCCGCCGCGGCACAGAACACGCCGAGGAGCGTGATCGCATATCGCGTGATCCGGTCGTGCAGTTCCCCCAGATCCGAACGGACGTAAACCGTCCCGATCGGGTTGTTGTCCAGCATGACCATCTCCGCCACTTCGAGGTGCTGGTTGGCGAATTTGTAACCCACTGCCGGGGCGGCCGCCGGCACCACCGCCTCTGCGCCGTCCCGGCCGTAGGTCGCGAAGACCTTGCCGTCGGTTCGGAAGATGCAGGCGTCCACCACGTGCTTGTCCACCCGAAGCGAGGTCAGGGTTTGCCGCGCGTCATTCTCTTCGTTGAAGCTCAGTGCGGCCAGGCTGTTCTGTCCGACGATCGCGGCGTGCATCCGCAAGCTCTTGATCATTTCCTCGCGGCACATGATCACGTCAAAAATGAGGAACATCGTGCACGCCACCAGGAGGGCCATGCCGCTGCTGAACATCGCCAGCACGATTAACTTCCGCTTGATCGATAGGTTGGAAAACGCCTTCATTGATCGTGTCACTTGTTGTACATCCTGGCGAGCTTGAGCAATTGCGCGCTGAATTTGAGGTGCCCCTGATTCGTGGCATCCAAATTCACTTCAAACCGCAGTTTGTTGTCTTCGGTCATGAACCGCACCATCCCCGAAGCCGCGGTAAACCCGTCGAAGTCCCCGATCGTCAGGGTGCTGTCGGCGGTGGCGCGCTTGACGAGATCCCCCATCCGATCGCGCTCGGAGGCGCTGACGAACAGGATGTGCGAATGCTGAACCGCCTCGACGTTGGCGAAGTACTTCACCACGATCTCGCGGCGGCCAGCGGTCTTCCCCTTGACCGCCTGTTCCAGAGTCCCCCCCAGCGAAGCGTCACCGACAATTCCGATCACGAACGGCGCGGTCGGGCTTGAAAAAGCATTGCTCGGCCACTCCACAAAATTCGCGAAGTTGTAGATAAAGGCGGCTTTAATCTGGTATTCGCGCGACGGCGCATCCGCACGCGTGCTGTCCGGCACCGACAGCAGCGGCAGCGCGGAGAGGAGAACCAACTTGGTAAGCCGTTTGATCATGATGCCCCTTGTGCGGGCTCTATTCTGTCTTTTCCGTATTTAGCGGCCGTTACGTTTGTAATATTCGGCCTAATCGTCTCAATTCATAAGCAACGCCCCCAAACTGTCTCAAGCTTGTGGACATAAAGCATCAAAAACCAGCATTTGACAGGTAATAGGACCTACAAGCTCACGATAAGTGATGCACTGATGGGACGGTTTCATTAGAAAAATGGATATTTCATGAAGATCCGACGAATCTATTGCACATTTCTGATTCTCATCGTGGCGACCGCAGCCAGGGGTGCGGAGAGTCTGGATGTCTTGCAAAAGAAGGCGGCGGGGGGTGACGGGGCGGCGATGTATGCGCTTGCCGATGCTTACGACCGCGGTAGCGGGGTTGTGATCGATGTGCGGAAGGCGGCGGCCTGGTATCGCAAGGCCGCTGATGCCGGGGACACGATGGCGATGAAGGATCTGGGAAACTGCCTGCGCGACGGTCGCGGCGTGAAGCGCGATCCGGCGGAGGCGGTGCGATGGTTTCGCAAAGGGGCGGAGTTAGGGAACGCCAAGGCGATGAACAATTTGGGCAGCGCCCTTCGCGCTGGGCAGGGAGTGCCTAAGGATCCTGCCGAAGCGGCAAAGTGGTTTGCCAAGGGCGCTGAGCTGGGCGAGGGAGTGGCGATGCAGAACCTGGGCTTGGCTTACGCGAGCGGGGAGGGCGTGGCGAAGGATGAGCAGAAGGCGGCGGAGTGGTTCGCCAAGGCTGCCCAAGTCGCGCAGCGCGGCGCTGACGCGGGTGATGTGGATCAGATGCGAAATCTGGCCACACTTTATTACCAGGGGCGCGGCTTGCCGCGCGATCTCGCCAAGGCGGCGCAGTGGTATCAACGCGCTGCTGACGCTGGTGACGTTCGGGCGATTCCGTCGCTGGTGTTTATGTACGCGAACGGGGTTGGGGTGGGCAAGGACGCCGCGCAAGTTCTGGCGTGGCAGCAGAAGGCTGCGGTTAGAGGCGAGCCGAGCGCACTGCATCAGATCGGTCTGAACTACCTTAACGGCGTGGGCGTCGCGAAGGACCGCGAGAAGGCATTCGCTTCGTTCGAAAAGGCGGCGGAGCAAGGGCATGCGCCGTCCATGCACACCATGGCGGCGGCGCTGGCGTATGGCGATAGCGGCCGCGACGAGGCGAAGGCGATCGAGTGGTACCGCAAAGCTGCGGATCTGGGGGACGCGCAGGCGCTGGGGGACCTGGGCCTGATGTACATGAACGGGCGCGGGGTGGCGAAGGACCCGCAGAAGGCCGTCGAGATCATGACCCAGGCTGGCGAGCAGGGTGACGGACAGGCGTGGAACAACCTCGGTCACGCTTACAGCGCCGGCGAGGGTGTACCGAAGGATGCGGCTAAGGCATTCGACTGCTTCAAGCGCGGCGCCGCACTGGGCAGCTCGATGGCGATGTGGGGCTTGGGCGGGATGTACGCTCGCGGGGAAGGCGTTACAAAGGACGCGAAGGAGGCGGTGACGTGGTATCGGAAGTCGGCGGAGGCAGGGCTGCCGCAGGGGATGGACGCGCTGGCGCGTGCGTACGAATCGGGCGAGGGGATCAAAAAGGATCGGGCGGCGGCGGCGGAATGGAAGAAGAAGGCGGAGGCGGCGAAAGCGCGGAGCATGGCGCCGTGAAAGACAACATGCTTTTCACCACGCGTTGTCGTCGGACTTTTGCAGGAAAGCGAAGAAGCACATCTGCTCAATGCCATCGTGGATGCCGCGGAGCGCGAAGAGCTTGAAGAACCAGGCGAGGTCCTGTTCGGTGGGGCCGTCAGCGGGCGGGGCGGAGGCGGGGCTGACGATTTCGTCGGCGCTGC
>JAQGHM010000013.1 GCA_028291615.1 Phycisphaerales bacterium
TTTCCACCGTCTGGAGTGTCTCCCTATGCGCCACGTCATTTCCGCCCTGGTCATCAACGAGCCCGGCGTCCTCGCCGGGGTCGCCGGCATGTTCTCCGCTCGCGGCTTTAACATCGACTCCCTCGTCGTCGGCCGCACCGAAGACCCCAACCTCTCCCGAATGACCATCGTCGTCAACGCCGACGACGTCACCCTTGACCAGGTCCGCAAGCAACTTGCCAAGCTCGTCGCCACCGTCGAGGTCCGCGATTTTGCCGGCAGCGCCTACATCGAGCGCGATCTCGCCCTCGTCACCGTCTCTTGCAACGCCGAAAAACGGCGCGAGGTCGTCGAGATCGTCGAGCTCTTCCGCGGCCGCGTCGTCGACGTCGCCAAGGAGTCGATCACCGTCGAACTCGCCGGCACCGAAGATAAAATCGAAGCCTTCGTCGACCTCATGCAACCCTACGGCATCGAAGCCCTAGCCCGCACCGGCGTCATCGCCATGCCCCGAGGCACCCAACTCGCCAAGGACAAATCCGCCGACACCGGCTCCAAAAAGCGAGTCCGCACCCTCGACGCCCCCGCCGCCGCCGCCCTCCCGCCAAGCTAACGAAGAAAAACGTAAAGACGTAAAACATAAGGACGCGCCACCCGGCGCGTCCTCTTCTCTTCATGTTTCACGTCTTCATGTTTCAGGCTTTCCGCCCCCGCCGATTCAACAACCCCACGATCACCTCCGCGTGCCGCAGCGTCGCCCCCTTTTCCTTCATCACCACCGCCCGCGCCCGCGCCCCCATCCCCGCCGCCTCTTCCGGCGAATACCGCAGCACCGACACCGTCTCCACCAAGGTCCCCTCGTCCACCACTTCCATCACCGCCTCCGCCGCGCGAAACTTGTTCATCGCCTCGGCGAAGTTCCCCGTGAACGGTCCCACGATCACCGGCTTCCCCAGCGCCGCCGGCTCGATCATGTCGCTCCCATGCTGGCTTGGCCCAAGGTTCACCAGCGTCCGCCCCACAAACACCACGTCCGCCAGCGAATAAAATTTCCGCAGCTCCCCCATCGTGTCCCCCAATATCACCGGCGGCACCGCCGACGCCGACGACGGAGCCACCGTTGCCACCGTCTGCCCCACGGTTGCCGACCGCCGCACGCAATGAAACTTCGCCTCCTCGATCAATCGCGCCACCTCGTCAAACCGCTCCGGCTTCCGCGGCACGATCACCAGCCGCAATCTTGAATACGTCGCCAGCAATCGCCGATAAGCTCGCAGGATAATCTCCTCCTCCCGCGGCCCGGTGCTTCCGCAAACCCAGATCGGCTCCACCCCCGGATACAGCCCCACCGCCGTCGCCAGCTCGTCATCCCCCGCCACCCGCTCCGCCACCTCCGCCGTGTCGAACTTCATCGTGCCCGTGATCAGCACCCGCCCCGGGTTCGCGCCGAGGTCCACGAACCGCTTTGCGTACGTCTCGTCCTGCACGCAAATCCCCGCCAGCCGCCGGAACATTCCCGCCGCCACCGGCTTGATCAACCGATACTTCTTATAACTCGAAACCGTCAGCCGCCCGTTCACCAGCACCACCGGGATCTCCCGCCGCCCGCACGCCCGCAAAAAGTTCGGCCAAACCTCCAGCTCCATCAGCACCACCACGTCCGGCGCTAAAACGTCTAGCACCCGCGACACCGCCTTCGAAAAATCCAGCGGATACCGGATCACCGTTAAATTCGCCATCCCGCCATAAAGCTGCCGCGCCCGCGCAAACCCCGTCTCCGTCGTCGTCGAGAGGATCACGTGCGGCACCGGGTTCGCCTGCTTCAGCATCTTCACCAGCGACGCCGTCGCGTTCACCTCACCCAGGCTCACCGCGTGAATCATCACCGCCCGCTTCGCCGGATCCCGCCGTGCCTCCCCAAGGCGCCCCATGCGGTTCCGAAAGGCCGATAATATCTTCCGCCGCGCCGAAGGCCTGACCAACCAATAGGGGGCCGACACCCCCACCCCCAGCCCATATGCGATATCAAAATGGTTGATCATAAGTCTGATAATCGACAACCGCCCGACGTTTCCAACACCCTCCCTGCCATCCTTCGCATTGTCCACGGCCGCGGGCACGCTTCTGTCCGGCCCGTATTTCTGCAGCACCTGTCACATCTCCGCCCGATACGCCATGTATTAGTGTACGACTGAATCCAAACCAAACCCCGAAAGGAAGGGCAATCCCATGCACAAATCGCCGCGCGCACTCACCACCGTCTCTTGCGAATCCCTCGAACCCCGCCAACTTCTAACCGCCGCCGCCACCCTTGCGGACGGCATCCTCACCGTTGAAGGCACCCGCCGCGACGACGTCCTTCTCGTCACCCTCTACACCGGCAAAGGCGCCCGCCCCACCTTCAGCGTCACCAACAACGGCGACGAATTCGCAATCTTCCGCACCAAGGGCATCAGCCGCATCAAAATGCTCGGCGGCACCGGCAGCGACGTCCTCGAAGTCCATGGCCAAGCCACCTCCATCCGCATCGACCCCGCCACCCCCGACCTCCTCCAGCTTCAATCAGGCGTCTACTTCCCCCTCCCGCTCACCCTTTTCGGTGGCGCAGGCAATGACACCCTCACCGGTGGCGTCGCCAACGACCGCATCGAAGGCGGCAGCGGCCGAGACCTCCTCACCGGCGGCGACGGCGACGACCAGATCTTCGGGCAAAACGACAACGACACCCTCATCGGCAGCGACGGCAACGACACCCTCGACGGTGGCAATGGTCACGACGACCTCACCGGCGACGGCGCAGCCTCCCCCGTCCAACTCACCACCGACATCCAGGGCGACGCCAGTGGCATCTTCAACGTCGTCACCGGCTCGATCAGTTTCACCTTCGATCGACCCAATGGCCGCCTTTCCTTTGGCGGCGGATCAACCGGTCAGATCATCCTGAATTCCGAAAAACACGCCACGCTCTTTATCACCAACACCGGCGGCGCCAGCAACGTCATCGTCTCCGGTCAAACCAACCAACCCTCCAATCGCGACGTCATCGTTGGAAACGAGGGCCCCGACACCTTCCGCAAATCCGACGCTGATGAAATCCGCGACTTCACCCGTCTCGACAATCTGATCTAACCAACTCGTGCCCGCGCGTGTCTCCCCTTTCTCTGGACCCATTGGTTCCGGATCGGAGGAACATGCCCCGCTATACCCCCCGCGCACACATCGACTCGCTCGAGTCGCGCCTCCTCCTCGCCGCCAATGCCGGCATCCTCCTCACCGGCGCACGCCTCCCCCCCATCGCCACCGGTTCACTCTACGCCGCCAAGGCCGACTTCAACAACGACGGCAAACTCGACCTCGCCGTCGTCGGTGGAGGCTTTAATTCCAATCGCCCATTCTTCACCGGCGGTCTCCAGGTCCTCCTCAACCAGGGCGCAGACCTCTTCACCCCCGCCGGCCAACTACAAAGCCTCGTCGGGCCCCCATCCTCAGACTATTCCGGACGCCCGGTCGTCGCGGCCGATTTCAATGCCGACGGCAACGCCGACGTCGCCGTCATCGACAACGGCAAACTCGCCATCTACCTCGGCAACGGCGCCGGCGCACTCGCCTCCGCCGGCCAATATCTCGCCAACGACCTCAACTTCGCCCTCACCACGGGCGATTTCAACGGCGACGGCCGCATCGATCTCGCCGCCACCGGCTCGCGAATCCTCAGCGTCAACCGCGACATCATCAACACCGAAAAACAAATCGCGATTCTCATCAACGCCGGAAGCGCCGCCTTCACCACCGTTTTCACACACATGTCCGGCAACGAGGGCTACACCGCCGCTGCCATCGACTACGACCACGACGGCAAAACCGATCTCGCCGTCCCGCTCGTCAACCAAGTCCAAATCCTCACCAGCAAAGGCGACGGAACCTTCGACTTCCCCGCCTCCATCGACTCCGGCGGCGCTTGGGACCTCGTCGCCGCCGACCTCAACCGCGACGGCCGACCCGATCTCCTCTATTCCACCTTCGCCGCCAACACCTTCGGCTCTTACGCCCTCTCCCTCCCCACCGGCGGCTTTGGCCCCGTCGTTCACCTTCCACCCGGCGCTGGAGAAACCCAAGGCGTCGCCGCCGGTGATTTCAACGGCGATGGCCGCACCGACATCGAGGTCGGCAACGGCGACACCGCCACAAACGCCGTCTTCCTCCAACAGCCCAGCGGCGTGTTCACCCCCTCCCCCGACTATGCCGACCTAAAGCCCAGCATAGTCGGCGACTTCAACAACGACGGCACCGACGACGGTCTCGTCTACGGTAACCACATCATCTACACCCAGGCCCCGCCCGCCCCCCCCGTGGGCCCCGTCTTCACCTCCCGCAAGCACATCCTCGTTATCACCGGCAACCGCCGCGCCGACGTCGTCACCGTTACCCTCGTCGGCGCCAACCTCGTCACCACGCTCAACGGCGTCACCTACAACACGCCCCTCAACACCGTCCGCCGCATCGAGATCGCCACTGGCCTCGGAACCGACAAGATCACCATCGACCCCTCCGTCTTTGCCAGCGCCCTAATCTCCGCCGGCGCAGCCAACGACACCGTCCAAGCCGGCAGCGGCAACGACACCCTCCAAGGCGACAACGGCGACGACATCCTAAACGGCGGCGCAGGCACCGATGTCATCCAAGGCGGCAAAGGCAACGACACCCTCACCGGCGCTCAAGGCGCAGACGCCATCTACGGCAACCGCGGAACCGACACCTACGCCCACTCCGACCCCCTCTCCGAACTCCTCGACCGCTCCCCCGACGAACCCCTGATTTAATTACCCCGAAATTCCTGAATCCCCAACCACGCCGGGACAGAGCGCCGGGAGCTACGCGACCAGAGCGCCGTCCCGGATTCCCCCCGGCATTTCCGTGCCTTTCCCCCTCTCCCGCAAGCGCGCAGGAGCGCAATTGTAGTAATCAACATCAACGCTTGTGGGAGAGGGTCGGGGTGAGGGTCTTAATTCGGTCCCACGTGTCTTTTAATCCCCTTTTGCCCATTGCCCTCTACCTTTTTCCTTCACCCCCCGCTCCCGAAGCCCACCCCACCGCCCGCCGGATAATTCCATCCAACCCCGCGCTTTTCTCCGGATGCGGACTCAAACACACCACCCGCCCCTTCCCAAACTCCGCCGCCGCAAACGCCGTAGTCCCCTTCATCACCCCAGCCGGCGCACCCTTCTCCGCAATCTCCGTCTCATACGTTCCCAGCGCCTCATACGCCGGTAAACCCTCCTTCCCCGCCGCCGCCAGCAGCGGCCCCTGTCCGTAAAACACGCTCACCACCTCATCGCTAACCCCCAGCAGCCGCCGCCCCTCCGCCGTCATCCGCACCTTCACCTCCCCCGTCCCCCGCGCCCAGTGCTGCCGATCCACCACCTTCGCATTCAGAATATGCAGCGACCACGCATAATCCGCCGACGCCAGATAAGCCCCCGCGCAGATCCCCACGTACCCCCCGCCCCCGCGCACAAATTCCTTAATCGCCTCGCGCCCCTCAGGCTTGAGCGCCTCCGCCTGCCCAGATCCGCTCCCTCCCGGCTGCACCAGCACGTCCGCCTCCTTGAGCCGCCCCGCCCGAATCCCCTCCGCCGACACGATCGCATAACTAAACTCCTTCCCCTTCGAAGCCGCCAGACACTTCGAAACATTCGCCGGCCCCTGCCCCCCACCCCCCGCATCATCATAAATCAAAACCCGAATCACCTTCCCCACCGGCCGAGTGGCAGGCGCTGTCGCCCGCTCTTCCCCCGCAACCCCCCAGGCAATCGACAAACAAATGAGCGCTGCCAGCGAACGCGAACGCGCAAGAATGATCATGTGCCAACCCACCAATAAGAAATGAACCGATCGCGACGCCCGCCATCATACCAACCCCCGTCATCTGTCGCGATCGCATCATCCCCCAAAAACAAAACCGCCCCGCCGTGTCCACACGGCGGGGCGATCTTTACTTATTCGCGTTACTGAGCGGGCGAGCTTACTTGTTGTAAGCCGGGCCGGTCTCAGTGGTCGCCGTCGGATCCTTCTTCGCGCCGGCAGCCTTCTTGGCAGCAGTCGCCTTGCCCGTCTTGAGCCATTCCGCCGAAGCGGCAGTGGCCTTGACCGGGAGGATGATCAGCTCGACCCGGCGATTCTTCGCCCGGCCGTCATCCGTCGCATTGCTCGCGATCGGACGCTGATCGGCGTAGCCGACCATCGCCAGGCGGTAAGCGCTGATCGAGTTCTTCTGCAGCGCCTTGCCGACCGCAATTGCGCGGTGGGCCGACAGGTACCAGTTGTCACGATGACCGGCCTTGATCGTCTCGGCGCGGTTCACCTGGATGCTGTCGGTGTGGCCGGCGATCATCAGCTCATAATCCGCAACGCCCTTGTTGTTGAGGATCTTCGAGAGCTTGGAAACCGCTTCGGTCGCCTTGGCGGTCAGCTCCACGCTGCCCGGGGCGAACGACACGTCGCTCTTGAACTTGATCATCCCACGCTCCGAATCGAAGCTCAGGACGTCGCCGTTCGCGGTCGCGAACTCCGTCAGCTCGCTCGTCAGAGCGGCCGGCAGCGGGTTCGAAGCGCGCTCCAGCGCCTCGGCATACTGCTTGTTGATCTCGTCGAGCTGCGTCTGCAACTCCGTCTTCTCCGAAGACAGCGACGTGATCTGCTGATCCTTCGCATTGGCCTGTTCCGACACGGCGCCGAGCTGGTTGCGGTATTCTTCCGCTTCCGCCCGAACCGTCTGAACCTGGTCGCGAAGCAGGTTCCGCTCTGCTTCGACCTTCTTGAACTCCGACTGCGAGACGCAACCGGTCAGCGTAAGGCCGACCGCCGCGAGACCGAACCATTTGGACATGCGCATGTGCGCTCCTTCTATTAAAACCTTCCCGGGCGTACGACTACCCCCCAACACTGGGGACGCTGGCCGACGCTTACTCCGTCTATTTCGGCTATACCGGCAGCGACTTTTATGAATGCGCAGATTTATTTCGCATTGGACCCCTTCGCGCCCGAACCAGCACGTTTTTAAGCGTAAAATGCGTCATCGCGCCCCACCAAGGTCCGAATAAACGCCCCGCCCCCCCGCCAACTATCGCTATCGGACCTGCCACTCCCCCCATTCCAAATATTCGTCAAACTTCTATCCCATGCCGTTCTGTCGCATGTTATCCTGTCCCTCCAACTGAGCTTCTGATTTCCCGCCTCTTCTTTGCGCTCTTTGCGCCTTTGGGGCAGGATTTTCTGAGCTCTAACCTCGGGAGACGAAACATGGGCCTTTGGGACAAAATCAGCGGGCAACTGATCGACATCGTCGAATGGGTGGATGACACCAACGACACGATGGTCTACCGCTTCCCGCGCTACGAAAACGAGATCAAGAACGGCGCCAAGCTGATCGTTCGCGAATCGCAGGTCGCCGCCTTCGTCAAGGAAGGCCAGCTCGCCGACGTCTTCAATCCCGGCACCTATACATTAGAGACACGCAACCTCCCCATCCTCTCTACCCTCGCCGGCTGGAAATACGGCTTCAACAGCCCCTTCAAGGCCGAGGCCTACTTCGTCTCCACCAAGGTCTTTACCGGCCACAAATGGGGCACCAAGAACCCCATCATGATGCGCGATTCCGAATTCGGCCCCGTCCGCCTCCGCGCCTTCGGCACCTTCGCTATCAAGGTCTCCGACGCCCCCACCTTCCTCAAACAAGTCACCGGCACCAATAGCCGCTTCACGGTTGACGAGATCGGCCAGCAGCTCCGCGACATGATGGTCGCCCGCTTCGCCGACGTATTAGGCCAATCCAAGATCCCCGTCCTAGACATGGCCGGCAACCAGGACGAGCTTGGCAAGTACGTCACCGCCAAAATCCAGGACGACTTCGCCCCCTACGGCCTGCAGGTCGTCAGCCTGATGGTCGAAAACATCTCCCTCCCGCCCGAAGTCGAACAGGCGATGGACAAGCGCACCAGCATGGGCGTCATCGGAAATCTAAACGCCTACACCCAGTTCCAAGCCGCCAACGCCATCAGCGACGCCGCCAAAAACCCCGGCGGAATTGCCGGCGCAGGTGTAGGCATCGGCCTGGGCGTAGGTCTGGGCCAGCAGGTTGCCACCGCCATGGGCCAATCCGTCCAATCCCCCGGCATGACCGCCCCACCCCCGCTCCCCCAGACCGCGAGCTTCTTCATAGGCACCGACGGCAAACAAGCCGGCCCCTTCGACGTCGCCACATTGCAGTCGATGGCCTCGAGCGGACAACTAAAACGAGAAACGCTAGTCTGGCGCCAAGGCATGCCCGCATGGACAAAAGCCGCAGACGTCTCCGAACTAGGCAGCCTCTTCGCCAGCGTCCCACCGCCGCTGCCGGGGCAATCGTCATGATCGCGGCATCAAGGCGATTGACCATCGTCGTGCTGTTCTATCTGGCATCGGCCGCGAGAGCCGCGGAGACCGTCGCCGTCACCGCGCCACTCGAAAAGACCCAGCACATCCCCGAAACCATCCTGTCCGACAACACGTTGCGACTAAGTTTCGGGGAAGAACGTGTCATCCTGCCGCGCGGCCTCCAACCATCCCTTCTCTGCACCCGCAACGGCACCCTCATCCTCCAAGCCCAGGTGCCCGACAAGCCATTCCCGGCCAAGCGCATCGCCTATCCCTGGGCCATGCGCACCCAAGTCTCGCGCGACGGCGGACTCACCTGGACCACCATCCCCCTTAAGCCGGGCGAAAACGGCCTAAACATGGAAGGCGGCGCAACCCAGTTGCGCGATGGCACGATCGTCGCGCTCGACACCTACATCACGCCCGGCGGCGGCAAGCCCGACATCGGCACAGGCCAACTCTACACCTCGACCGACGACTGGCGCACGCTGCGCGGCCCCGCGGACGTCACCTTCGACATGCCCGGCGCGAAGTTCGACGGCTCGACCGATGACGGTGGCCGACCGCACCTGGCCATGCGCGCCCACCGCCGAATCCTCGAACTCCCGAGCGGCGACCTCCTCACCACGATCTACGGCTGGCTCGAAGGCGACCACGCGCCCGCCACCTACACGCCGACGATGATGAAGTCGCGCGTCCTGCTCGTGCGATCGTCCGATCGCGGACAACATTGGAAGCTCATCTCCACCGTCGCCGTCGACCCCGCCGTCGGCACCGAAGGGTTCGGCGAGGCCGTCCTCTGCCGCACCAACAAGGGGCCCAACCCCAAGGCCCTGATCTGCTTCATGCGCACCGGCCGAAACATGTACCAGGCCACGTCCGAAGACGAAGGCGTGACATGGTCACCGCCGCGCGAGCTCATCTTCGCCGGGCTCGACGTCAACCGCACCGACCTCTGGATCGACCGCCTCCGCACGTTCAAGGATTTCCACGGCAAGTTGCTGAACGAAAACAACCTCGACGAGGTGCGCGGCTCGGTCGTCGATCCCGATCTGATCGAGCTGCGCGGCGGCCTGCTGGTGGCAGCGTTCGGCGTGCGCGTCCCACAGAAACTCTGCTGGCAGCACCCCGAATTCCCCTGGAACGGCAACTACCTCGCGTTCAGCCGTGACCACGGCAAGACCTGGGGCTCCGTCGTCCGCATCACCTCGGGCGTACTGACCACGCATTACATGGCCGTCGAGGAAATGCCCGCCGACAACACCCTCTTCGTTACCTACGACCTCGGCGGCTGGAGCAAAGGCATGCGCCGCGATGTGATCGGGCGAACGCTCAAGATCGACCAGTGAACCGCACATGGATACCGCTCAACCGGGCACCAAATCCCAGCACCAGTTCCCCTGCAAAGACTGCGGCGCAGACCTCGTCTTCGCCCCCGGCACCAACTGCCTCAAGTGCCCCTACTGCGGCGCAGAAAACTGCATCCCCGATGCCCCGCCGGGAGCGGTCCAGGAAGAAGACTTCCGCGCCACTCTAGCCAACCTCACCCACTCACAAGACCTCCAGGACACGCTAGCCGTCAAGTGCGTCGCCTGCGGCGCTGAATCCCAATTCGGCTCCGACGTCGTCTCCAGCAAATGCCCCTTCTGCGGCGCAGCCATCGTCGCCACCGCCCAGTCCAAAAAGCAAATCAAACCCAAAGCCCTCCTCCCCTTCCTGATCACCAGAGAAGAGGCTTCCACCGCCTTCCGCCGCTGGGTCGCCTCCCTCTGGTTTGCCCCCAGCGAACTAACCCGCACCGCCGAACGCTCCGGCATCGACGGCGTCTACACCCCCGCCTGGACCTACGACGCCGACACCGATTCCGCCTACACCGGCCAGCGCGGTGACGACTACTGGGACACCGAGACCTACACCGACCGCGACGCCAACGGCAACACCGTCACCCGAACCCGCCAGGTCCGCCGCACCCGCTGGTCCTACGTCAGCGGCCAGGTCGCCAACCAATTCGATGACATCCTCGTCCTCGCCAGCAACTCCCTCCCCCGCAAGATCGCCCAGCGCCTCGAACCATGGGACCTGAAAAACCTCGTCCCCTACCGCGACGAATACCTCAGCGGCTTCGTCGCCGAGAGCTACCAGGTCGATCTCCCCCAGGGCTTCGACACCGCCCGCGGCATCATGGACGGCTACATCCGCCAATCAATATGCCGAGACATCGGCGGCGACCACCAGCAGATCGCCACCGTCAACACCCGCTACGAAAACATCACCTTCAAACACACCCTCCTCCCCGTCTGGATCAGCGCCTACCGCTACCGCGAGCGAGTATTCCGCTTCCTCGTCAACGCCCGAAGCGGCGAAGTCCAAGGCGAACGCCCCTACAGCGCCTGGAAGATCACCGCCGTAGTCCTCGCCGCCATCTTCGTAGTCATCCTGATCGCCCTCTTCGCCCACGCCCACTAACCGCGACTTTTGCCTTTTGCCCTCTACCTTTTGCCTTTCTTCCCGCAACCCCCACCCCTCCCCGCGCATATTACGGTTATAATCCCCTCCCGCGGACCGAAAGCTTCCCAGACCGAGGAACCGTTCATGACGCTCCCCACCAAGGCCCTCGCCATCGTATTCCTCGCGCTCGTCGCGCCGGCCCTCCACGCCGCCGACCAGACCGTCCCCCTCCCCTACACCTCCCCCGACAAGGACGGCAACACCTGGATGGTCCACTTCTACGGCTACCTCCAGCAGCAGGGCAACATGCCCGTCTACTCCAATGCCGGCGTCCTCTCGATCAACGGCACCAACTCCTCCGGCCGCGTCGTCCAGCGCCAGGTCAAGATCGACGGCAAGACCGGCGAGCTCATCCTCGAAAACCTCCAGATGGGCACCGTCAACGTCACCCGCCGCTTCCAGTTCAACAAAGATGAAGGCTACGTCCGCATCATCGATGTGCTGAAGAACACGCAGAACCGCGACATGCCCGTCCAGCTCGCCCTCAACGCCAACGTCAACTACGGCATCCAAAGCGCGCAGACCATTGCCGACCCCAAGAAGAAAAACCAGAACTACGCCTGGGTCGGCACAACCTCCGCCAACAATAAGGCCGTCGTCGAGATCTTCAACGGCATCAACATCAAGACGCCATTCTCCATCGACTATCAGCCCGGCAATTCCCAGGTCGTCGGCAACCTCAGTACGACGATCCCCGCCAATAAAGAGATCGCGATCATGCACATCCACGCGGTCGCCAACAGCGCCGCCGAAGGCCAGGACCTGGTCAAGAAGTTCAAGGAATCCAAGGCTCTCAAGGACGTCGCCCCCTCCCTGCGAAAGTTGATCGTCAACTTCAACGCCGGCTCGGCCTTCTACGGCGATTACGAGATCCTCCGCGGCGATCTCTTCGACGTCGTCGAGATGCGCACCGGCGACCAGTTCCGCGGCAACCTCAAGGACGCCTCCTACAAGATCGACACCTTCTATGGCCCCGTCACCATCCCCGCCGAAAAGGTCCTCTGCGTCATCAGCCTCGGCGCCGTTCGCCCGCGCCAGCTTCTCTTCACCATCGACGGCGACGTCATCGGCGGCAAGCTCGAAAAGGACAAGGTCGCCCTCGAGCTCTCCGACGGACAGACGATGGAAATCCCCCTCGCCGGCATCGCCCGCGTCGGTTACCGCAAACGCGCCGGCGAGGTCGAAGACCCGATCCTCGACAAGCCCTTCGTCCTCATGCGCACCGGCGAACGCATCGCCATCCAGATGCCCACCGCCCCCATCACCGTCCACACCCGCTTCGGCCCCATGAACCTCCAACCCGCCTCTCTCACCGCCCTGGTCTTCCAGAACGAGGAGCACGCCGTCCACGAGGTCCGCATGACCGACGGCACCCGCCTCGCCGCCCTGGTCGATAGCGTGCAACTCGAAGCCAAGCTCGCATCATCCGATCAGACGATCAAGTTCCCCCTCATCAGCGCCGCCCGCCTGCAGCTAAAACCCGAAACCCCCGAAAGCGACGAGCCCGCCCCCCAACTGCGCCTGACAAACGAAGAGCTGATGGTCGGCACCTTAGCCGGCAAGCTGAAACTCGACACCGGTTTCTCGCTTCTGACGCTAGACGCCGACGGCATCAAAACCCTCACCCGTGTGAAGGAATCCCCGCAGGATGTCCAAGTCTCCCTCTGGGACGAAACCAGCTTCCGCGGCCAACTCCAGGAACCCGAGGTCACCTGCATCACCAAAGGCGGCCTCGAAGTCAAAGTCCCCATCGCCCTCATCGAAGAATACACCCAACCCGCCCCCAAACCCTCAGGCGCGATCGTCACCAAGATCAAGGAGCTGGTAACCGAGCTAAACGCCGACGACTGGTCCGCCAGACAAAAAGCCCAGGAAAAACTCTCCGGCATGGGCCCCATCGCCGCCAGCGTCCTCCGCGACCTCCGCAGCGCCCAACCCGAAGAAGCGCAATCCCGAATAGACCAGATCCTCGGCGCGCTGGACAAGAAAAAATAGATCAGCTCGAAGAAGCTCGCTTGGCAATAGCGGAAAGTTCCGCAGAGACGGCCGGTGGTATTGCCTCCGTCCGCCTGTCGTCGGGTCGGGTAGCCCCATTCGAGGCGGACAGGAGATTCCGATCTTCAAGTTCCTCGATCATAGGCCGCGCCTTTTCCTTCCGCGCCTTATTGGCGGCTGCGAAACTTCCGGCGAAGGTTGTACCTTTTTTGCGAAACATGATTCCTTTCCAGTCAACGGCTAGCAATCCACACGCTCGTCGTCGATCAATCGAATAGGCGAGCCGCCATTAAAGGCCGAGCGAATCCCGGCGGATTTTTTACGATTGCCATAGCGGTAGCTGAGCAACACCACATCCGCCACCACGAACGCCAAACCGGTCGCCCCCAGACGCGCCATGTCATCCGCTCGACCCGTGAACGCGGCCGACAGCGCCGCAAGCTCCCCTTCCGCCGCAAGCGCCGATTGCTCCAATGCCGTTCCGATTCGCGCAGCCGTGGACGTGATCAACACTTCCTGTGCTGCCGCAGGAAAACTGCTCAGCCGGATCAGCGGCTGGGCAAACTGCAAATGCTCGATTGTGTGGATGGACAGCGTCATTCGCGTGAGCGGATAAGCCGATGCGATCGCCGGGACCAGTCGCTGAACGGACTCGGTCGTTCCCGAGCCCCGCTCGCCCGACATCGCCGCTGTGCTCGCAACGGTCTGCGTTGATGGCAAGTCCAGACCTTCGACGATCGGCGGCAGGCTCATCTGAGGACTGATTTCCAGGCTCATGACATTCGCCGGCGTAATCGGCTCACGTTGATTCGCGAGCGCCGCTTTGCGCGTCACCGCCACCGTCGTGGTGCGCGCGGCACTGCTGACTTTGGTCGAGCTCGTCGCTTTGAGTGAAGCGGTCGCATTGGAAGTCAGCGCGGCAATCAGCGAACTGGCCTTGGGCGAGCCAATTCCGGTAAGCGTGTCATAGCCCGTTGAAGCGGCGACGTAGACCGCCCGTCCGCCAAACCGTCCCTGCCCGCCCCCGCTGTACCCCAGAAAGCTGCTCCCGCCGGTGATGTCACGAAAACTGGCGGAATAAGCGGATGAATTGCCGTAAATCGAATACACGTCCGACAGCGTCTGCGCCGTGGTCAGCGTCGTCCGTTTCGCCGCGACGCGCGCCGCGTCCGCGATCGCGATGATCCCCGCCCACGCCGGCGCGCCCGCGCTGGTGCCGCCAACTTCCTGCCACCCGACGTAACCCTGATACGCCAGCGAATCGTAAACCGCAAAGCCGGTATTCGGATCGGCATTGAATGACACGTCCGGCGACGTTCGCGTCGTCCTGCCCGTCGCCGCTGACTGCACCCCCAGCGTCTCGTAGCTGCTGCTCCCGCCTGAGCTGTCGTTCCACGCAGTCTCGCTGGCGATCGAGCCGCTGCTCGAAATCGTCATCGTCGTTCCGCCGACCGATAGGACGTTGGACGATACCGCCGGCCATTCCGCCCCGCCTGAAGCGCCCCCATCACCGCTGGCGGCGACAAAGGTGATGCCGGTGTGCCCGCTCGGCGTCGTGAAATAACTGTCGTAGCTCGTCTCGCTCTTGAACTCGCTGGTTCCCCAACTCATGGAAACCACCGAAACCCCGGGGATGCTGCGCGCGTAGTCCACCGCGCTCATCAGGCTGCTGAGGCTGTCCGAAGCCGCGTCCACCAGGACGATGTTCGCCTTGGGCGCAATGGCATGCGCCCATTCCACGTCAAGCGAGATCTCCGTCGCCCACCCCGCATCCGCCGCCGGCAATTTCCGCGGACTGCCGTTGGAGCTGATCTGCGCGAAGCTGCCGGGGGCGCTAAGGCCAAACTGCTTGTCAAACACCGCCAGATCCGCGGCAATGTTCGGATCGCTGTATGCATCGACGATCGCGATCGTCTGTCCGCTCCCATCGCCGGTAATGCCGTACGCGGTTCGGATTTGAGCCGGCGTGTAACCCGCAATACCGCTGGATGAAGAAGCCGCCGCGACGACGAGCGTCATCGGGCTCACGATCGGATCGTTGGCGCTGCTCGACAGCATGCAACGTGATTCCAGCGATTCGACGAACGACCGGATCACCCTGCCGTTTGTTGCTTTCACACATTTAGATTTAAAGCGATGATTAACCATAAACGTCCTGCATAAAAATGGGCGCATAAGCCCCGACGATGTACAAACTCGTTCGACGTTGTAGTGGTTGCGCGTCGCCGCAGTTTCAGCGTCCACCTGCCATGCGAAATCGTCCAGAGATTCTGAAAACCAGCCGACCTACACTGAAGGTCGATGGACGTGCTCAGCGTGATCCTGGAAACCGTTCGGCTGCGCAGTTTCGTCCACTGTCAGAACGTCTTCAGCGCGCCGTGGGGTTTCTGGGTGCCGCAGGACATCGGCGATGTTCCGCCCAGTGCCCGCGATTTGATGAAGAAAATCTCTGACGCCGCCCTCGGCCCCAACGCGCGCGCCGCCATCGCCGAGGCTGCATTTTTCGTGATCACGCGCGGCCAGTGCCAATTGCAGATCCACGGCGATAAGACCGTCCACGCGCTGTCCGCCGGCGACCTGGTCGTCATGCCGCAAAAACGCCGCTTTGAATTGCGCGATGATCTGAACAGCCCCGTCCGTCCGCTCTGGGAAATACTTCGCCCCGAGCATTTCAAAACCGGCGCGGTCGTCGAATACGGCGGCGGTGGCGCGATCACCAACTTCGTCACCGGTGGGTTCTATTTTCAAAACAGCGATGCCGGCCGCCTCTTGTCCGCCCTTCCCCCCGTGATTCACATGTCCGCCGCGCAGGAACGCCTCGCCCCCTGGCTCGGCGAAGCCGTCAAAATACTGACCCAGGAAACATCGGGAAATCAGCCCGGCGCTCGCGCCGTAGTCAACCACATGGCGTCGGTGCTTTTCGTGCAGGCGGTTCGCTTTTACATCGCCGGCGTACCGGGAAATAATCCGAGCTGGCTCAGCGCCTTGTTTGATTCCCAGATCGGGCCAGCCCTTTGGCACATCCATTCCAGCCCCCAGACTAATTGGACCGTCGCCGCGCTGGCGGATCGCGCATTGATGTCGCGATCCGCGTTCGCCGCCAAGTTCTCATCATGGGTGGGCGAACCGCCCCTGCAATACCTGATCAATTACCGCATGCAATTTGCCGCCACGCTGCTCGAAGATCCCGCCGCCGGAGTGAAGGAGGTCGCCGCCAGGGTGGGCTATCACTCTGAAAGCGCCTTCAGCAATGCGTTCAAGAAGTTTTACGGCGCTGCCCCCGCGCTTTATCGGCAGCGTTCGCGTTAAGGGTGTCCGCAATTTAGTTGAACCCTCCATCCCTTCCGAATACCATCACCTCACTCACCAATTAAAAGGATCACCAATGGGCACCCGCCTGACCCGCCTCGCCGCATTGTTCGTCTTTCTCCTCGCCCTGACCGCGCGCTCGGCGACGCCCGCCCCCACGCCGCAAAAAGAACCCCTCCCCAAATACGTCAAAGGCGAGCTCACCGAGATCCTCGACACCGTCAAATCCAAAGGCGACTACACCGCCGCCGCGGCCGCCGCCGACGCCTGCTTCGACCGCGTCCTCCTCACCATCCCCGCCACGCAAACCGACGTCCTCCGCCAGGCCGACGGCGTCCGCCGCATGATCCACCAGCTCTCCAAGATGTCCGATGAAGATGCCCGCGCGCAAATGCTCTCCTTCCTCCGCGCCAACGAAGAGCTCGCCCAGGCCGTTGCCTTCCTCATCCCCGCCGACGCCGGCAAAGATGAATACGCCCTCCTCGACAAGCTCCGCAAAGAGCGCCCCAAGCAGGTCGTCGCCTACGCCAACCTCGCTGCCGCCATCTGCGCCGTCCACGCCAAACCCTTCGAGCGCCACACCAACGAGAATACCTCCAAGGCCGCCGACCCCATCGCCATTTTCGACTACTACATCGCCAACGAAAAGCAGATGTTCTTCGGCGTAAAAAACGTCCCCGCCGAGCTCCTCGCCTGGGTCGTCGATACCACCGCCAGCATCGAAGAGATGCAGTGGGCCCTGAACAAATACGCCGGCGACCCCGCCGTCGGCGCACGCTTCTTCGACATCAAGTACGACTACGCCGCCTTCAAAACCGGCGCACCCAAGAAGCTCACCCAGGAAGGCTTCAACCTCCAGAACATCGTCAAATACGGCGGCGTCTGCGCCGACCAGGCCTACTTCGCCATGACCGTCGGCAAATCGATCGGCGTCCCCACCGCCTACGCCACCGGCGCTGCCGGCGAGGCCGGGCACGCCTGGGTCGGCTTCCTTCAGGCCCGTCGCGGCCAGGGCTGGTGGAACTTCAATGAGGGACGCTATGAGGCCTACCAGGGCGTCGTCGGCAATGTGCAAGACCCGCTCACCCGCAAGCGCATCCCCGACGCCTACGTCTCCCTCCTCGCCGAACTGATCGGCACCAAGCCCGCCGACCGCCAAGCCGCCCGCGCCCTCGAAGACTCCGCCCTCCGCCTCCTAGAAATCCCCGCCGGCGACGTCCCCACCATCGTCACCGACCAATACACCAATGCTGTCGTCGGCATCCTCCCCAAGCCCCGCAGCCCCGGCGTAGTAGCCGCCTTAGACCGCCTCGAACTTGCCGTCAAATCCGCCCCCGGCGACCGCTACCCCTGGCTGGACGTCGCCAAACTCGCCGCCGACGGCAAGCTCAACATCGAGCAGAAGCGTAAGTGGTCCGACAACCTCCAGCGCGTCTGCGGCGCAAAATATCCCGACTTCACGCTAGCCGTCTTAGACCCCATGATCCGCAGCATGGACAGCGACAAGGAACAATACCGCCTCTGGGAAGCAGTCCTCCCCCTCTTCAAAACCCGCGGCGACCTCACCGCCTCCATCAAAACCACCCAGGCGCAACTCCTGGAAAAACAAAACCAAACCGAACAAGCCGGCGTCATCTACATGGAAATCATCCAGAAATACGCCGACGCCGGCCCCTTCGTCCTCCCCGCCCTGCAAAAAGCCGAAGACGCACTAGTCGCCCTCAAGCGCAACCAAAACGTCCCCCAGCTCTACGCCATAGCCTGGGCCGCCACCAAACCCCCAAGAAGCACCTCCCCAGACATCGCTGCCCAAAGCAACTGGTCCAAAATCGGCAAGCTCCTCGAAAAGAAACTAGAAGCCGCAGGCAAAACCGAAGAAGCAGAACGCATCAAGCGCGACATGCAATCCAAAGTCAGCGGCTAACCCCAACCCCTAAGCCCCCAGTGCTCGAAAATGAACCCCGCAGTCGCTTGCGGTTTCGCGGTTCAGCAAGCGCCAAATCCCAAAAAAACCTAACAAAACCCAAATATTACAATTGCCGCCACATCCCCGCATGGCTATACTCACTGAATTCGTGCGCTCATTGAAAACCGAATATAGAATCAATCAAGGGCCCGCACGGGACCCTCTCAGGACCCCCCAAGGACCTTTCCCGGACCCAAAAAGGACCCCCTTAGGGACCCGCTTTGGACCCGCTCCGGACCCTCAAAGGACCTCACTTCAAGACACCTTTAGAACCAGAAGTAAAGGCCAAATAATCACTTAGATCTACACCTCAAGTTGTTTTTCATCCCCACGCCTAGATTTTCAAAGTGATCGCTACCAAATTTGACAGGATTTCCCTCAGCCCGTAAATTCGCTCCGCAGTTTGAAGCTGACCTTCTTCGATCACTGAGGATCACTTTGGCTGCGACGGTCGTCATCCCCGCCCGCTTTGGTTCAACTCGTTTCCCAGCCAAAATTCTCGCCGCTACCACCGGAAAACCACTGGTCCAACACGTGGTTGACCAAGTGCGTAAGTGCCGTCGTGTACAAGAGGTTATCGTTGCAACGGACGACGCGCGCATCGTCGCCGCGCTTAAGCCATTTGGAACTCGCTGCGTCATTACCGACCCAGGTCATCCGTCGGGCACTGATCGGATCGCCGAGGTCGCTGCTGGATTGGACGCTGGACTGATTGTTAATGTTCAGGGTGACGAACCGGAAATAGAACCTTCCATCATCGATGGGCTCATTCATCAAATCGAAGATGAAGGCTTTAACGGCTATGGGATGTGGACGGTGGCCACGCCGATTCAACCGCCCGCCGATCCGGCTAACCCGAACTTGGTAAAGGTCGTCTTCAGTCGCGAATCGCGCGCGCTCTATTTCTCGCGATCACCGATTCCATATGTTAGGGATCGGAACAGCAGCACGGACGTGACGTATTATTTGCACGTGGGGATTTACGCTTATCGACGGGACGTGCTCCTCAGATTGGCGGGATGGAAGCCGACGCCGTGCGAAATTGCTGAGAAGTTGGAGCAGTTGCGCGCGCTGGAGCACGACATTGCCATCGGCGTGCTCGTAGTAGATCGCGCCACCAACGGAATCGATACGCCCGAACAGTACGAAGAATTCGTGAAAAGGAGAAGGCAGTAAGCAGCGGTCAGTAGGCAGGAAAGAACCTCTCTTTTCTGCCTACCGCCTACTGCCTACCGCCTACTGAAAAAAAATGAGCAACGAAGAATTACTCGCAAAGATCGGGCAGTCCACGGAAGAGACCGAGTTCTACACCCCCATGCCCAACGGCTACCGCCCCGGCCATCACAAGTACGTGATCGTCGTCGGCACCGTCATGTCCGGCCTGGGCAAGGGGATCTTCTCCTCCTCGCTCGCCAAGCTCTGCCAGGACAAAGGCCTCCGCGTCGCCCCAATCAAGATGGAGGGGTACTACAACATCGATTCCGGCACGCTCAACCCCTACCGCCACGGCGAGGTCTTCGTCCTCGACGACGGCATGGAAACCGACATGGACTTGGGCACCTACGAGCGCCTGCTCGACCAGGACCTCTCAGCCGCCAACTTCACCACCAACGGCCAGATCTTCCGCGAGGTCCTCCGCAAAGAACGCGAAGGCGAATATCTCGGCCGCGACGTCCAGACCATCCCCCACGTCACCGGCGAGATCAAGCTCCGTCTGCGTGAACTGGCCGCCAAATCCAAAGCCGACGTCGTCTTCGTCGAAGTCGGCGGCACCGTAGGCGACCTCGAAAACTCCAACTATCTCGAAGCCTGCCGCCAACTCGCCTATGAAGAAGGCGAAGGCTCAGTCATCTTCGTCGCCCTGACCTACGTCCTCGAGCCCGGCGCGCTGGGCGAGCAGAAATCCAAGGCCGCCCAGCTCGGCATCAAGCGCCTGATGGAAGTCGGCATCATGCCCCACATCATCGCCTGTCGCGCCAGCAACCCGATCAAGGAAAAGGTCCGCGAGAAGATCTCGATGTACACCAACGTGCCGATGAAGCGCGTCTTCTCCATGCACGACGTCTCCAGCATCTACATGATCCCCGAGGCCATGCGCGAGGCCGGCATCGACCGCGAAGTGCTGACCATGCTCGACCTCCACGACCGCGTGAACCAGAAGATCGAAGACGTCAACCTCAAGAAGTGGCGCTGGTTTACCGACCACATCGGCCGCAGCAAGAAGCAGGTCACCCTCGCCGTCACCGGCAAGTACACCGCCCTCCGCGACGCCTACGCCTCGATCATCAAGGCCGGCGAACACTGCGGCGCCCACCTCGGCGTCGACGTCCAGTTCAAGTGGATGGACACGACCGACATCAACGCCGAAAACGTCGCCCGCGAGCTCGCCGGCTGCCAGGGCATCATCGTCCCCGGCGGCTTCGGCGTCCGCGGCACCGAGGGCAAGATCGACTGCATCCGCTACGCCCGCGAAAACCACGTCCCCTACCTCGGCCTCTGCCTCGGCTTCCAGATGGCTGTCATCGAGTACGCCCGCAACGTCTGCGGCATCCCCGACGCCAACTCCACCGAGTTCGACAAGAAGTGTAAAAACTGCGTGATCGAGATCCTGGAAGAGCAGAAGAAAATCGAAGGCCTCGGCGGCAACATGCGCCTCGGCGGCAAGGAAGTAGACATCAAGCCCGGCACGCTAGCCGCCAGGCTATACGACAACGCGAGGCGCATCCGCCTGCGATTCCGCCACCGCTACGAGGTCGACCCCCGCTTCATCCCCACATTAGAACAACACGGCCTGATCTTCTCCGGCAAGCACCCCACCCAGCCGATCATGCAGGTCTTGGAACTCCCGCAGGACGTCCACCCCTTCTTCCTCGGCACGCAGGCCCACCCCGAGCTGACCAGCCGCCCCCTGCGCCCCAGCCCCTTCTTCATGGGCCTGATCTCCGCAGCCATGGAACACGTGAAAGGCGAACACGCCAAAGGCATCAAGCGCCAACCTCAGACGGTGTAATGTGAAGCCGGTCGACTGAAGCGCGCCTTCTAATCGCGAGCCAGTTCGTGGATGCGGCGCTCGATCGGCGGGCCCCACCAGAGGTTGACGCGGAAATTATGCAGTTCCTCGATGGCTTCCGCGGCGGGCATGCCGCTGGAAACCCGATAGGCGGCAACCGCCAGTCCCGTGCGATCGCGGCCCTGGCGGCAATGAACGAACACCGGCTTGGGGTTGTCGCGAATGGCGGCCAGGAGCGCGACCGTGTCAACCTGGTTGGCATGCCAGCCGGAAATCGGAAGGGAGACGTAACGAACGCCAGGCGGAAGAACCGGCGTCAAATCGTGCTCTTCAAGATCGATCACGGTCCGGACGCCCATCTCCGCGAGCATGGCGAACCCCGCCGGCGTAGGCCGCGCGCCGCGCCAGAGGTCGGCGGAGATGAACCCGAAATTCTCGATTCCAGGAACATACCCATCCAGCGGCCGCTGGGGCCGGGCGTCGGCTGGGACGATGACGGCGGGAAGGACCGGGCGCGTGACTGCGGCGGTCGTCGTCGTTGTCGTCGGCGCAGGACGCGTCGCGCACCCGCACGCGAAAACGGCGGCGAGGGAAAGCAGCGGTTTAACAAAACGACCCATCGAAAACCCTCAGTTAGGACACAATTAGCTGGCGCGAACTTCACAGACAATAATCCATTCCCGGCAACCGTTGTATCCTCGGTTGGAAATTCCACATCTACTTTTTTCAAACGAGGAGTCCGCATGCTCACACGCCGTAACGCATTTGTCGCTTTGTTCGCCGCTTTTCTGCTCATGGCCGGCCTGGCCCCCGCGGCCCGCGCGGCGGACGACGCCACCGGCACCTGGAAGTGGTCCACCCCCGGTCGCAACGGCGGGGCGGCGCGCGAGGCGACCCTCAAGCTCAAGCAGGACGGCGAAAAGCTGACCGGCACGATCGCCATGGGCGGCGGCGCCAACGCCCCCGCCGAAACCGAGATCACCGACGGCAAGATCAAGGACGGCGAGTTGTCGTTCAAGGTCACGCGCAAGCGCCAGAACAACGAGATCGTCTCGAACTACACCGGCAAGCTCGCCGGTGACTCGATCAAGGGCAAGGTCGAGACCAACGTCAACGGCACGCCGCGGTCGAATGAATTCGAAGCCAAGCGCGCCAAGGAATAAGGCTCCCGCTCGACGCCGGCCGTCGTTCCGCTAGGATCGGGTCCTCTCATGGAGGATCGCGGATGGCGGATCGACCAGACGGCCAACGAGCGAAGTCCCTGCCAACAGCCCGCCGGGTCCTGGATATCGCCTCGGGTTACGAGCCCGCGCTGATCCTGGAGTCGGCGGTGCGCCTTGTGGTGTTCGACGCGCTCGATGCCCGCCCGCTGACGCTGGCGGAGGTCGTCGAGCGGACGAAGACCTCCACGCGGGGAATGCGCGCGCTGCTCGACGCGCTGGTGGGGATGGACCTGTTGGAACGCGACGGCAATCGGTACGCGCTGACCGACGAGAGTGCGGCGTACCTCGTCAGCACGTCGCCGACCTACCAGGGGTACATGTGCAAGCACGTCAGCCGCCACCTGCTGCCGCGGTGGCTGCGCCTGACCGAGGTCGTGCGCAGCGGCCGGCCAGAGCAGGGGGTGAACGAGCAGGCGGACGGCGGGGCGTACTTCCGCGAATTCGTCGAAGACATCTTCCCGATGAGTTACGAGGCCGCCTGCGCCTTGGCGGATGAACTGGGCGTAGCCGATGCCCGCGAGCGCGTGAGCGTGCTGGATCTGGCGGCGGGGTCCGGAGTCTGGAGCATCGCACTGGCGGAGGCGTCGCCGCGCGTGCGCGTGACGGCGGTGGACTGGCCCGCGGTGCTGCCGGTAACCCGGCGAATCGCCGCGCGTCACGGCGTCGCCGATCGATTCGACTTCGTCGAAGGGAACCTGCTGGAGACGGATTTCGGTCATGGCCACCAGATCGCCACGCTAGGCCACATCCTCCACAGCGAAGGTGCCCAGCGCAGCCAGCAACTCATTCGAAAAACCTTCGACGCCCTCGCCCCCGGCGGCACCATCGTCATCGCCGAGTTCATCGTCGACGAAGATCGCACCGGCCCCCCCGGCGCCCTGATCTTCGCCGTCACCATGCTAGTAAACACCGACGCCGGCGACACCTTCACCTACAGCCAAATGGCCCAATGGCTCCAAGACGCCGGCTTCCAGGACATCCGCGAACTAGACGCCCCCGGCCCCGCCCCCCTGATCTTGGCGACCAAACCGACCGTCTAGATCGAATTTCACGTTGATGAAGCGGGCTAGCCGCTTCAGCGGCTAGCAGTGCTCGGATGACCTGAAAATGCTTTAAGGCACCGAACGCCGCCAACGCCACCGTCGCGCTCTAATTAAACGACCGCGATTGTCGCTCCCGAACTACAAGCCCCACCTCCCTCTCCCGCAAGCAAACGCACGCGCGTTTCGCACGCACACATCCCGCTTGTGGGAGAGGGCGCGGGGTGAGGGTCTTCAGCCAGCGCGCCAGTCGGTGTGATACTACCACTCGCGCTCCTCACTCACTCAGGGCGTGCTTCGCTGGGAAGCGGATTGCGCGCCGCCCGACGTTGCCACGTTTCGAGGTAGAACAATGAGATCGTACATGCCGAGTGGATTGCCAATCGTGCGATGCGGGAGTCAATCAGAGTTCGCTTCTTGCTCCTGCTGTGCGCGTCCCCGAAATGTGTACGCAACGGAGAAAGAAAAGGGGTCATAAGCGGCGCAGCGGCTTTACTCCGTCGCATGACAATGGGGGGCCATTCGGTCCGTCGGACCCCGAGCGACCCGACGGGCCGCTGGAGTGGCGGCCCACGTGGCAGAATCAATGCTTCAGCACGTAGGCGATAGCGACAGCAACGAAGGCGCCGACGAAGATGAAGACCGTAAGCGCACCGTTCGCGGTAAGTTTGTACTGCTTCTTCTGACGGTCAATGTGAACGATGAACCCGTTGGGACGAAGTGGCGAGGCCATTTACTTACCCTCCTTCTTCGCCCCGTCGGACGAAGCGTTGGCTCTGTCCACAGCCGGGCCCGGCTTGCCCTTATTCTTCGGCTCGTGGAGCAGCCGGATTCCCATGTACCCAGCGTGGCCCGGCATATCCTCCTTCTTCAGCTCGTCGAGCGAGGGGTCCATGTCGACACGCCGGCGCCGTCTAGCAGCTAGGTGATCGGCCTCGGGATGCGTCGCCATGAGCGTGGCCGCGAATGCGTCGTATTCCGACGTCGCTGCATCCAGTTCACTCACCAGTTCGATCTGTGACTTCTCAATCGCGGCAAGAATGTTGGGAAACATTTTGACCGCAGCGATCTTCGTCTTCAGCGGCGCATCGACCAGCGGCTTGAATTCGGTGAACGGCCCCGACGACTCATGGCTCCAACGTTCATCGTGGGTGGCGTAGGACAGAATCCACTCCTTCCCACTGCGATTGAGCCTGATGACAAACGACATGAGCGCGCGGTCTTCTTCGTCTTTCGCGTTTGGATGGTCGCCATAATAGTCGGTTTCCACGCGGCCCGGGACCTTGCCAAGCCACTCTTGGAAATGCTCGATGCGCTTGGTGAGTTCAGCAGCAGCCTGCCTCACTCGTTCGGCCTGACTTGTGATGGATTCGAGAAGGACTCTAGGTGGGCGCGAATCGGCCGTAGCCATGCTGACCTCCAGCTTTCGGACAAGCCTGATGTCGCCGTCGCGGTATTACGCGCGACAAGCTGTAAATGGATCGCCCGCTGTGCGGACGCGCCCAGCCAACCTGTGGTTAGCAGGAGTATTCTTGCTGTTCGTCAGATTGGAGTCAATCGCAAAAAACATAAGCATGGCGTGCATACCCACGCCCGCCCACTTCTTCGCCTCGCCTCCTCATCGCCCCACCCCCCAAAATCCAGCCGTTTCCCTCGCATTTCCAGCCCATTCCTGCTACAATCCCATCGTCAGAAAGGGGAACAAAATCATGGGGGCCACAAACTCAATCCATCACACCACAACCCCGCGCCCCATCACCCCGTACCGCCCCACGCGGCCCCAGCGCGCGCCCGCGCAAAACCAACCCACCCAGCCAAAGCGTCCCGCCCACCACCGCCCAACCCGCACCCCGCCAACGCGCGCCGTACCATGCCAAACCACGCCAAAGCGCCCCATCCAGCGCGCCGGCGCAAATCGAACCCAACATTCCCTTCTGTGTCTCTGCGTCTCTGTGTCACATTCCGTCCATCCGCCCACCCGCGCGCCGGCGCAAAACGAACCCAGAATTTCGCCCCGCACCTCCCGAGCGATGCACGAATTTGCACGAGAATGCACGGTTTACGAATTTTCACCCGCCTGCCCTGAGCGAGCGCAGCGAGTCGAAGGGGCCCAGCTTATCACTCCCGCCGCCTTCCCCTCGAACCTCTTCATGTTTCACGTCCCCATGTTTCACGTCGATCTGCCGCAGACACCACTTGATCAAGCGCTGTTCGCGCTCGGTCGGCGCCTTGGCCAACGCCCGGGCCACATCGGCCTTGGCGGCGGCGGCGGCGAGGCCCATGTACCCCAGCGCGACGGCAGCGCGCTCGCGCTGCACAAGGCTGGCATCAGCCAGGCCGGGCGTCAGGATCGCGATCGATTGCTCGGGCGCATGGGCGAGGAGCTTGTAGGCCCAGAGGGGAAGGTCACCGGCGGTGCCGTCCATGATCTGTCGTGCCATGACGGCCGCGGCGGGCTTGAAGCGGTCGCCCAGTTCGTTGACCAGGCACTCATAGACGAAGCGGACGACGTCGGCGTCGAGCCCCATACCGGGCCGGCCGCCGCCACCACCAGGTCCACCTCCGCCCGGCCCGCCACCGGGACCGCCGTTGCCGGTGCCAGGGCCCCAGGGGAAGCGTTTCTCCGGTTCGATGGCCCAGAGCGTCGCCTGCTTAAGGGCGGGTTGCTGGACGCGGGCGTTCTGGATGGCGGGGATCGCGTCCCTGGCGACGGGGCCGAGCAGCGCGAGGTAGATCATCATGTTGTAGCCATCGACTTCCGAAGCGCCGGGAAGCTGCTTCACGATGAAGGAGACGGCGGGGAGCGCGTCTTCGCTGCCAATCTGCGACATGGCGCGCACGGCGGCCCAGCGCAGCGCGATCGAATCGGCGGTAAGCATCTGCGTGAGGCGCTTGAGCGCCGGCCGCGCTGCCGGGCCGAAGCGGCCGAGTGCATCGGCAGCATCGGCGGCGGCCTGGGGATCGTCGAGAAGCTTGATCACCGCATCGGTAGCGCCGGCAGCGCTGGGGCCGATTGTGGCAACAGCTTGCAGGGCGGCGAGGCGCGTCAGCTCATCCGAATCGGCGAGGAGCGACGCGAGCTTGCTTGCGAGCGGTGCGGCGGATTCACCGGCGAGGCCGGCAGCGCGGGCGGCTTGCGCGCGAACCAGCGGATCGGAGTTCTCCAGTCCTTCACTAAGCACGGCGACGCCGCGCGGGCTCGGCGGAGAGATGCGCAGCAATGCAGCGGCGGCGGACATCCGCACGGATGCCGTTTGATCCTCCAGCAATGTGGCGAGCGGTCCCGCGGCAGCGAACGCCTTGGGGCCCAGCGTGCGAAGTTCATTGGCGGATTCGGCGCGCACGCTCGCGTCGGGAGACTTCAGTTTCTCGATCAGCGCGGGAATCTCCTCCTCGCCCGCTGCGCCCTGGCCAACCACGTAGGCGGGATTGGCCGAGACCGCCATCACGACCGCCGGCATCTGCAGGTTGGCGCGAATGCGCTGCAGGCGGACAAGGCCGGGCAGGTTGGGGCGGTTGAGCGCGAGGTCAAAACTCGCGCCGTCGTCCACGCCGTGCGGAACGGTGGTGATGACGGCGGTCTTGCCAGCGGCAATCAGCTCGACCGCATCACTCAGGCGCGAGACCGTGCCGCAATATGCCAGCGGAAGATCGGGGCGGTTCGCGCCCGGCTGCCACCACCCATCAGCGCCGGCCTGCACTTGGTACCAGGTGCGCCCAAGGCAAACCAGGGCGGTCTTCGCGGAGAGGAAGAGGACGGCCCGCTGACCCGGCTGGGACCATTCGAGCACGTCACGGGAAACCGTCGCGCCTTGCTGCGCGAGTTGATGCTTGATCGGGGCGGCGTCGCTCTGACCCTTGAGGTCGCGCACCCTGGTGAGGATGACCACGTTCTTGTCGCGGCTGAATCGCTCGACCTGAACGAGGAGGATCCGTTCCGATTCGCGCACGACGCCGCCGAGCGTGACGGCGCGGTCGATGTAGGCGTGCGCCGGTTGTGCGGCGCACAGGAAAGCCGCGACGAACAGAAGCAAGAGTCTGGGCGGGCTGATCATGAAATGTTTCCCGGTGAAGTGCGGCTATTCGAGATAGCCAAGGCCGACGAGGACAAGCTGCTGGTCGGCGGTGAGGAGCTCGACAAGATCCTTGCGGGCCGCGGCGAGATCGGCCTTGGCCTTCTGCAGCGCATGGCGGACGGCGGCGACCTTCTCCTGAATCTCCTGCGGCGGAGTTTGCGGGTTGTCGAGCGCAGTCTTGAGATCGGCCTGAGCGAGCGAGATGGGGCTGGAGCGGAACGGGTTACCGCCAGGGCCACCGGGTCCGCCGGGACCACCTCCACCGCCTGGACCTCCCGGTCTGCCCTGCCCACCGGCGACGTTCGGCCTGCCCTGAAAACCACCAGGACCGTCGGGACCACCTTGTCGGCGTTCGCCAGGCGGTCCGCCACCACCGCCCGGTCCGCCGCCACCAGGCCCGCCCGGTCCACCGCCGCCGCGTTGTCCACCCGCACCGGCGGGCCCCGCGAAGGCGCCATTTCCACCACCACCGCCGCCGCGCGGCGTGCCGGTGTTCTGAACTGTTTCGGCAGGATCGGCCTCAACGATTTGCTGGGCAGCCGCGAGCACGCGCAGCTTCGGGCCGATCACCTTCCACTCCTCGTCGCTGGCATTGATCTGCAGTTTCACGCTCGCGAACGGATCGACGCGACCAATGCCGACCCGCGCGATGCCGGCGCCCGGGCCGGGATTGTCGTTGCCGCCAAGGGGCCGGTTCTGAGCCAACGCCGGCAGCGTCAGCGCCGCGGCGATGACGAGCGCCACGATTGCGAGTGGCGCAGCGAGTGGGCGTCGTGGTTCTTCCTGTTGGCTCATCGGCGATCTCCTGAGTTCGAACGTTGTTCCGTAAGAGTTGCGCATCTCACCTAAAACCGCCGCGCCCGCTAAGGATACACCAGAAATAAAGCGAGGCGGCCCCCGAGAGGGCCACCTCGCCATTGCAACGCTATTAGGATGTCAGGACGCGCGGGTCTTAGAACCCCCCGTGCCCGTGGTGATGGAAGCCACCGCCGCCAAAGATGCCGCCCCATTCACCACCGCGTCCTGGCGGCGTAGTGGGGTTGCCGTTCTGATCAACGGAAATCGAAATCGTCCGCGTGCCGCTGGCGGTCGTGGCAGAGAGGGTGACGGTGTAGATCGTCGTGCCGTTACCCTCGTTGTATGCGGAAACGGACTGCGTGGAAGTGATGGTCCCGGTGACGCCGTCGGCGGTCGCCAGGGTCTGTAACTCGGTCTGGGCGGCGCTGGGGATGCTCTGGAAATCGGTGGTCGTGCGAGTGGGGAGGCTGGTCAACACTCCGGCGGCGTTGACGGTCACCGTGGTCGTGGTGCCGGTGGCGGTGAACGTGACGGAGTAAGTGGTCACGCCGTTTTCCGTGCGAATGCTGACAAGCTGCGTTGACGTGGTCGCCAGCGCCGTTGCGCCCGCGGGCGCGTTGGCATTGAGGGCGTTCCGAACCGTCGTCGGGATCACGCTGAACGGCAGCCGCTGATTGCCGACCGGATTACCGGCTGCATCAACGGTTATCGTGCCGCCGCGGTGATGCCGGCCTGTGGTCGTGGCGCTGGCGAGATGCACGGAATAGACCGAGGTGCCGCCCGAAGGCGTGGTCACATCCACACTGGTCGTCGATGTCGCTGCCGTAAGACCCAGCGCGGTCGCGATCGCATTGATCTCATTAGTGACAGCGGTGTTGGCGATCGCGCCGAAGGTGGTGGTGCTGCGCGTGGGCGCGGTGACCGGGGTTCCGGTGACGTCGACGGTCAGCTTGGTGTCCGTGCCGGTGCCGGTGATATCAACGGTGTAGGTTTCTACGCCGTTTTTGTTGCCGAGGTAGACGAGTTGAGTCGCAGTGGGCGCGGTGACATTGTCGGTCGCCGCCAGGGCGTCGAGCCCGCTCTGCACTGCGGCCGGGGCCTGGCTGAAGGTGATCGAGCTGATTTGCTCTCCGCCGCCGCCGCCGTGGCCACCGTGATGTCCGCCGCCGTGGTGGTGCGAGCCGGACAGCAATTGTCGCCCTTCCAGATCTTCGAGCACGACCTTCGATACGGGTTGCGTGGAAAATGCGGGTTTCCACTTCGTGGGACGCTTTGCGAACATACGAACCTCCAAAAGGTGTGTGAGTCAGGGTGCACGGTCCGCTGCAAACGCGAAGCGGCGGCACCGGTTGATGAGGGTGACACGTTGTTTAGCAGTGACTGAGCGAAGACCTGCGCGCGATGCCCTCGCAAGCGCGATATTTCACGGTCGGTCGTTGGCTTCCACGCTCTCATGGCCTCGGGACATTCGAGCAGGGACACGTTTTTTTATCGGTGGGTCGCATCCGATCGGGAGACGATCCGAGCCGCCACGGCGCCCGATTTCAATCAAGTTGCGCATGAGAGGCAAAACCGCCGCGCCGGAAAATTTTCCCGGTGATAACGGCGTTTTAGCCCAGGGACGCGCAACTTGCTGATCGACGGTGCGTGCGAACGCATCGAACGGTCTATCGCGAGCGCCGATTGAGGTTCACCTTATGTCACGTTTCTTACATCCGACCTCGGCGGCGAAGTGTTTGGCGTTGGTTGCGCTTTTCGTCGGCCTCTATCGCTACGGTCAACCGCCGGCGCGCCCACCGCAGCCCAGTGCGTTAAGCAAGGCGCTCTCGGTGGGGGAGATTCCGGCCGCATGCTTTTTGCTTCAGGTCGGCGTCGATGTCGGTCAGGAGCAAATTTGCTGCACCCCGCTCCATCAGGCGGCGCTGCTCGATCAGATCAACGTCGTGCGGAAACTGCTGGATCAAGGCGCGGCGGTCGAGGCGACCGACGCCGGCGGGCAGACGCCCCTTTTCGCGGCTGCGGGGCTGGGTCATGAAGCAGTGGCCGAAGCGCTCCTGGAGCGCGGAGCGAGCGTGCGCGTAAGGGATCGTTCCGGGCGGACCGTGCTACACTGGGCGGTCGCTTCGGGATGCGAAGAGACGGCGGCGCTATTGATTGCATATGGCGCCGATCCCACCGCGCGTGACGCCGCCGGTAATACGCCGCTGAGTCTTGCGCCGCCGTCGGACTACCCCTACATGGCCAAGCTGTTCAAGCGCGCGAATTCGAAACGCATGCGGTAGACGGCCGCCCGCACCGCGCCGTAAAGTCATTCGTCACGCGACTTCTCCATGACGCTCAACCCCACTCTTTTGATCGATCAGGCCCGCGCCGGCGACGGCGTCGCGATGGGCGCGCTGCTGGAATCTTATTCGAGTTACCTCACGCTCCTCGCGCGCGTGCAGATCGGCCGTCGCCTGCAGGGGAAGGTTGATCCCTCGGATGTCGTGCAGGAGACGTTCCTCGAGGCGCACCGGCAGTTCCCCATGTTCCGCGGCGGCAGCGAGGCGGAGATGACGGCGTGGCTGCGGCGCATCCTCGCGGGCCAGCTCGCCCTGACGGTGCGCCGATTCATCGGCACCAAGGCGCGCGACGTCCAACTGGAGCGCGAGCTGGGCGCGCAACTCGACCAGTCGTCGCAGGCGATCGATCAGGGTTTGGCCGCGTCGATCAGCACGCCCAGCCAGCGCGCCTCGCGGCGCGAGCAGGCGGTGCTGCTCGCTGACGCGCTGGGACGCCTGTCCGAAGATTACCGCGAGGTGATCATCCTGCGGCACCTGGAGGGAATCGGCTTCGCCGACGTCGCGGCGCGGATGGGGCGCAGCGTGGACAGCGTCCAGAAGCTCTGGGTGCGCGCGCTGGCGAGCCTGCGGCGCGGCATGGAAGGAGCGGAGCCGTGAAACAAGCGCGCGATGAGAACGACGACCATACGCGCCGGCTCGGAGATCCTTCCGAAGTGGACAATCCGCAGTTGCTCGCGGCGGTGCAGGAGTACGTCGCGGCGCTCGAAGCCGGCCGGCGGCCCAATCGCCGCGAGCTGCTGGCGCGTCATCCCGATATCGCTGACGAGCTGGCGGCATGCCTGGACGGGCTGGCGTTCGTGCATTCGGCGGCGGGCGAAATCCCCGGCGCGACGCCGTCACCCGGGCGCGGAAGTGAGGAGCGCGACACGGGGATCGATCACTCGACATCGGCCCAGCCGCTGGGCGATTTCCGGCTGATGCGCGAGATCGGCCGTGGCGGGATGGGAACGGTTTACGAGGCGGTGCAGTTGTCGCTGGGGCGGCGCGTCGCGGTGAAGGTGTTGCCGCTCGCGGCCGCGATGGATCCGCGGCATCTGGAGCGCTTCCGCAACGAGGCGCAGGCCGCCGCCCAGCTACACCATACCAACATCGTGCCGGTCTACGCGGTCGGGTGTGAGCGCTCGGTGCACTTTTACGCGATGCAGCTTATCGAAGGGCCCAGCCTGGCGGAGGTGATTCGCGGGCTGCGTGAACTGAACCAGCCGACCGAGGGCGGCGCGGGCGTGGACCCGTTTCCGAAATCGTCGAGCGCGACGACGGCGTGGCCGCCGAGTGATACAAATTCAGTAACTGGCCCGAAAGCCGCCGCCATTGCAGTGGAAACCCGTTTGAAAGACCTTGCGCGGGGCGCGCTGGGGCCGATGTCGAGCGCGGAAAATCTGACGGTGCTGCGAACCGCGCGGGGATCGGCTTATTCCCGGTCGGTTGCCGGGCTGGGACTCCAGGTGGCTGAGGCCCTGGACTATGCGCACCGCATCGGCATCGTCCACCGCGACATCAAGCCCGCCAACCTGCTGCTCGATGCGAAGGGGACGCTTTGGATCACCGATTTCGGTCTGGCACAATTCTACGCGGAGAACGGCCTGACCCGAAGCGGCGACATGGTCGGCACGATGCGCTACATGAGCCCCGAGCAGGCGTCGGGGCGCGCGGTGGTGCTCGATCAGCGCACGGATATCTATTCGCTCGGGGTCACGCTTTACGAGCTGTTGACGCTTGAGCGCGCGCTGCCGGGCGTCACGCACGCGCAGTTGCTGGATCAACTCGCCAATCACGAGCCGCGCCCAGCGCGGTCGATTGACAAGACGATCCCGCGCGAGCTCGACATCATCCTCGCCAAGGCGATCGCGAAAGATCCGGCCGACCGCTATCCCTCCGCCCGCGCGCTGGCCGACGACCTGCGGCGGTTTCTCCAGGATGAGCCGATCCTTGCGCGCCCGCCCTCGGCGTGGGACCGCGCGGTGAAGTGGACGCGGCGGCACAAGTCTCTCGCGATGTCAGCGGTCGTCACGTTATCGCTCGCGGCAATCGGCCTCTTGATCAGCACGCTGCTGATCGCGCGCGAACAGGCCAAGACCAAGTACGCCTACGAGCTGGAACGCCAGAAGGCGATCGAGGCCGACACCCAGCGCACCCGCGCCGAGCGCAGCTCGCGGCAGGCGCGGCAGGCGGTCGATTTCTTCTCGCAGATCGCCGTCGAGATGGACCGCCCCGAGTTCAGCGACGTGCGCCGGGATATGCTCGAGGAATCGCTCAGCTATTACCGGAGCTTTTTAGAAGAGCGCGGGGAAGACCCGACCGTCGGTGCGCAACTCGACGCCGCGCGGTCGAAGGTCTCGCTGTTCCTCGGGCAATACACGGCGCTGGACGAGCTGCTGCGGGCGTCGTCGCGGGCGCGGCTATTGTCTGAAGATTCGGTGCAGAAGGATCTGAAGCTGACGCCCGTCGAGATCGCGTCGGCGACGGGTATCGCACAGGACTTCTCGCCAAAGCCTGGCGGTGGCGGCGGCGACACGTCCGAGGTCCGCCAGGACACCACCGAACAAAAGACGGAGCGATTCGGCGCCCGGGCGGCGGAGATCGAGGCATCCCTCACGCGCATCCTCGGGCCCGGGCGCGCGGAGCGGTTGCGGCAGATTTATCGCCAGGTGCGCGGACCGCTGGCTTTCAGCGACCCGGACGTTGCCCAGCATCTCGGGCTGAACCATGATCAGAAGGTCAAGATCCGCAATATCCAGTCACAATTTCGTAATGCACGCTTTGGCCCCGGCCGGGGGCAGGGCGACGCGTCGCAGCGCCTGCAAAGCCAGGCGACCAGTGACATCCTGGCCGAACTCACGACCACGCAAGTCCAAGCCTGGACAGAACTGACCGGTGCGCCGTTCACGGGGAAGATCTTCATCGGCGGCCCAGGTGGCGGCGGCGGAAGACGCCCCGGCGGCGGGCTCGACGGCGGCCCGGGTGGCGGTGGTCCCGGTGGCCGCCACGGCGAAGGACGAGGCGACGGACCCGATGGCGCTGGCGGTGGCCCGGCCGGCTTTGGCCCCCGCCGCTAAACCACGAATCGCCCAAATTGAAATCACACTTCGCGCGCGGCGGATTTATAGTGACCAGCGCAACAAATGAACCATTGGGGCGTTCTGTTGCGCAAGTCTGGCGCGGATGCGCATCCGCAGAGTCTATTCGACCCTCAGAAGGAAGGTTATGAAGAAGATCGTTTCCATCGCCATTGTCAGCATCGCCTCTGCCGCCTGGTCCGTCAGCGGAGCGGGGCCGGATCTCACCAAACTGCCGCCGGCATCGGCCAAGCAGGGCCTCACCTATGCGAAGGACATTCGTCCGTTGTTTGAAGCGTCCTGTTTTCGCTGTCATGGCGATCAGCGTCCCAAGGGCGGGCTGAAGTTGAACAGCCTCGAAGCGGCGCTGAATGGCGGCGATGATGGCAAGGTGATCGTTGCCGGCAAGAGCACGGAAAGCCCGCTGCTGCTGGCGGTCTCGCAACTCGATGACGACACCGCGATGCCGCCCAAGCGCGGCCCGGGCGGGGGCGGGCCTGGCGGAGGCGGCGGTGGGCCGGGCGCGATGCTCGCCCCGCAGATGCTGACGCAAGCCGACAAGGATGGGGATAAGAAGGTGTCGAAGGAAGAGTTCACGAAGCTCGCGGAGACGTGGTTCGACAAGATGGACCCGGACAAAACCGGGAAGCTGACGCAGGAACAGTTCACCACGAAGCTCGCGGAGGTCTTGCCTGCGCAACAGCGGCAGGGCGGTCGAGGCGGCGCAGGTGGACCGGGCGGCGGTGGCGCGGCTGGCGGCGGTGGACGACCGGGCGGTGGGCCGGGCGGTGGACCAGGCGGCGGTGGTTTTGGTCCGGCGCGGTTTGTCGGGCCGGGATTTTTCACGGCCGCTGACGCGGATAAGGATGGATCGGTCACCCGTGTCGAACTGTCGGCGACGTTTATCAAATGGTTCGATCAATGGGACACCGATAAGAGCGGCTCCCTCACCGAAGACAAACTGAAGACCGGCCTCACGGCGGCGCTGCCGCAACCCAACTTCCGCGGCGGTCCGGGTGGGGGTGGCGGCGGCGGACGGGGCGGTCCCGGAGCCGGTGGTCCCGGCGGCGGTGGCGCTGCGGGTGGCGGCGGTGGCGGGGCGGGACGCGGTGGCCCCGGCGGTGCACAGAGCGGCGGCGCGGGTGGACAGGGCGGTCCCGGCGGTGGAGGCAATCCCCCGAAGCCGTTGACGCCCGAACAGGTTGGCTTGGTCCGCGCCTGGATCGATCAAGGGGCTAAGTAGTCTCGCGAAACGCAATCCCTTCCCTCACGGAGAACCGATCATGAAACTGCACCTCGCCTCGCTCGTTGTTTTCGGACTTTGCCTCTTCGGATCAGCGTGGACATTCGCTGCGGATGATCCCAAACCGGCAACCGACAAGCCCGCTGCCGATAAGCCTGCCACGCCCGCGCCCAATCCGGGCGGTGGTGGTGGCGGTCCCGGTGGCCGACGGGGTGGTTTTGGTGGAGGTGGTCCCGGCGGTGGCGGTCCTGGCGGCGGCTTCGGTGGAGGCGGTGGATTTGGAGGCGCGTTCGGTGGTGGCCCGGGCGGCGCCGGCCGCGGGATCGCACTCAACCGCGATCCGCTCGATGAACTTCTCTCGCTCCTTGGCGACCTGAACCTGGCGCCGGATTTCACGCTTTCGACGGATCAGAAGGCCAAGATCCAGGCCATCCGCAACGACTTCAAGAAGCTTCAGGACACCTGGCGCACCGATCACGAAGCCGATCTCAAGAAGATCCAGGACGAGATGGCTGCCCTGCGAGGCGCGGGTGGTGGTGGTGGTGGCGGCGGCGGAGCAGGCGGCGCACAGGTCAGCCCTGAGAAGATGCAGGAGATCTTCGCGGCCCGTCAGGAACTGATGGACAGCGCCCCCAAGAGCGATGAGGCCGTTATCGAGATCAAAGGCCTGCTGGCGACCGAGCAGCTTAAGAAGCTCGACGTCCGCGAGGCGGAGCGAAAGGCGGAGATTGAGAAGGCCCGTCAGGACATGCAGAACCGAGGCGGCTTTGGCGGCCCAGGCGGTGGCGGTGGACGAGGCGGACGCGGTGGCGGGGCGGGCGGCGGCGCCGGTGGGAATGGCGGTGGCGGTGCAGGCGGCGGCGGCGGTGGCACTCCGGGCGGTCGGCGCGGGATCTAGGCACGGCAGGCTCTGAAATCTTAATCTCACCAAAGCCCACGGGACGCCCGTGGGCTTTCTTGCGTCATATTGATCGTTCCCGTCAATCCTGCGGGAAGGTAAGTTCCGGTCTTGCATCGGATGATCGCAAATCCTCACGCTCGCGGCGCGGCGAAGAACGATCTCAGCGGGATGGTGCACGTCCGCGGGGCGCGGGAACATAACCTGAAGGATGTCGATGTCGATATCCCGCGGGATGCGCTGGTGGTCTTCACGGGGGTGTCGGGTTCGGGCAAGTCTTCGCTGGCGTTTGGGACGCTCTACGCTGAGGCGCAGCGGCGTTATCTGGAGTCGGTGGCGCCTTACGCGCGGCGGCTCTTTCACCAGATGGGGGTGCCGCAGGTGGATGAGATCGAGGGGTTGCCGCCGGCGGTGGCGCTGCAGCAGCAGCGGGGATCGCCGACGACGCGGTCGAGCGTCGGGAGCGTGACGACGCTCTCCAATTTGCTGCGGATGCTCTACTCGCGGGCGGGGGATTATCCGCCGGGGCAGGGGATCCTGTACGCGGAGTCGTTTTCGCCCAACACGCCGGAGGGGGCGTGCCCGACGTGCCATGGGCTTGGGCGGATTTACGACGCGACTGAGGCTTCGATGGTGCCGGACGATTCGCTGTCGATCCGCGACCGGGCGATCGCGGCGTGGCCACCGGCGTGGCATGGGCAGAACCTGCGCGACATCGTGACGACGCTCGGTTACGACATCGACAAGCCGTGGCGGAGCCTGCCGAAGAAGGATCGGGATTGGCTGCTGTTTACCGACGAGCAGCCGAGCGTGCCGGTCTACGCGGGGTGGGATCGCGACGAGGTGCGGCGGGCGATCAAGCGCAAGGAAGAACCGAGCTACATGGGGACGTTTACCGGCGCGAAGCGGTACGTGCTGCAGACGTTCGCGACGACGCAAAGCCCGCTGATGAAGAAGCGGGTGGCGCGATACCTGATCAGCACCGAGTGTCCGGAGTGTCATGGCAAGCGGCTGCGGCGCGAGGCGCTGTCGGTGAAATTTGCGGGGCTCGACATCGCGGAGATCTCGCGGGTGCCGCTGAAGCGGTTGGCTCAGATCCTGCGGCCATACGCGCAGGGGACGTCGAATGGCCGGACGAAGCGGGATGCGGCGGAGCATCCGGAGAAGGCGATGGTGACCGAGCGGATTGCCCAGGACCTCATCGCGCGGCTGGAGGTGCTGCTGGATTTGGGGCTGGGGTACCTAGCGCTGGAGCGGAGCACGCCGACGCTTTCGCCGGGGGAATTGCAGCGGTTGCGGTTGGCGACACAGGTGCGATCCAACCTGTTCGGCGTGGTTTACGTGCTGGACGAGCCGTCGGCGGGGCTTCATCCGGCGGACACCGAGGCGTTGTTGACGGCGCTGGATCGCCTTAAGGCTTCGGGGAACTCGCTCTTCGTCGTGGAGCACGAGCTGGACGTGATCCGGCACGCCGACTGGATCGTGGACGTCGGGCCGGCGGCGGGGGAGCAGGGGGGGCGGGTGCTGTATAGCGGGGTGCCTGAGGGGCTGCGCGAGATCAACGAATCGAAGACGCGCGTGCACCTGTTTGCGGAAGGCGGGTTGCCGCCGCGCACGCCGCGGACGCCTGCTGGCTGGCTGCGCTTGGAAGGGGTGACGCGGAATAATCTCAAGGATTTGGATGTCAAGTTTCCGCTGGGGGTCTTTACGACGGTGACGGGCGTATCGGGTTCGGGCAAATCTAGCCTGGTCAGCCAGGTGCTGGTGGACCTGGTGTGCGCGGCGCTGGGACACGAGGCCTCCCCTGAAGAGGATGAGGTTGAGGATCTGGAGCGGACGGCGGTGCTCACGCTGGGGGGGCGAATCGCGTCGGGGATGGAGACGATCAAGCGGCTGGTGCGGGTGGATCAGCGGCCGATCGGGCGCACGCCGCGGTCGAACCTGGCGACGTATACGGGGTTGTTCGATCATGTGCGGAAGCTGTTTGCGGCGACGAAGGGGGCTAAGGCGCGGCGGTACGATGCGGGGCGGTTCTCGTTCAACGTGGCCAAGGGGCGCTGCGAGACTTGCGAGGGAGAGGGGTTCGTCAGCGTCGAGCTGCTCTTCCTGCCGAGCGTTTACGCGCCGTGTCCGACCTGCCACGGGGCGCGGTACAACGCGAAGACGCTGGAGATCACGTATCGCGAGCGGAACATCGCGGAGGTGCTGGGGATGACGGTGGATGCGGCATGGCAATTCTTTGAGGATGAGCCGCACGTGCACCGCTCGTTGGACGTGCTGCGCGAGGTGGGGCTTGGATATCTGCGGCTGGGGCAACCGGCGACGGAACTGTCGGGGGGTGAGGCGCAGCGGATCAAGCTGGCGACGGAATTGCAGCGGGCGCAGCGCGGCAATGCGCTGTACATCCTGGACGAACCGACCACTGGGCTGCATCCGGCGGACGTGGAGAAGCTGATGGTGCAGCTTGACGGGCTGGTGACGGCTGGGAACACGGTGCTGGTGGTGGAGCATGACATGCGGGTGGTGGCGGGGAGCGACTGGGTGATCGACATCGGTCCGGGGGCAGGGGATGAAGGGGGGCGGGTGGTGGCGGCGGGGCCACCGGCGGAGGTAGCGCTGGCGGCGCGGAGCCGGACGGCGGGGTATCTGGCGCGGGCGATGGGGTGAGGGGCCATCGACGGGTTGAAAATGAGACTGCGGGTGATGGCGTAAGTGGTTATTTTTGAAGCGGTTATGAATCTTAGGGCTTTCTAAAGCGGGTTCTTTGCGGGTCCGGAGGGGGTCCAAACCGGGTCCTTAAGCGGGTCCTTTTTGTGTCCTGAGGAGGTCCTTCGAGGGTCCTCAAGGGGGTCCGCTCCGGGTCCTCCGTTGGCTTTAAGTCGTTGCTGCTATTCGGTTTTCAAAGAACGGTTACTTGGGAAGTATAAGTTGGGGGAACCGTGAGAGTCAAGGATAAAGTTAGCAGTTTGTACGGTATTAGGGACGGATACTGGTATACTTTGAAAACCCCAAAAACTCGACGTTAATATGGGGAGTGTTTTATTTCCCCAGTGTGCTCCAGCCACAGGGGGTAGATTTCATCGTCTCGCAACTCTGCGGGAAGCATGATCGGCTGAGCATTGAGGCTGACGGGTGTCGTTGTGGTAACTGGCGAACTTACCACTGGCTTTGAAGCGTTGTTCGCCTTGCACCCAATCAGGATCGTCAACGCGAAGGTTGCGAGTAGGACATTGCGCATGGTCGCCTTTCCGACTTCTGCCCCCGCCCAATTATATCGGCTCGCGTCAATTCAAAGCAATTGCTACCCCGCCCGCTTTGAAGCAGCCAGCTTGTAGTCGCTGATCCGCCCGCCAAGCAATTCCTCTTCCTTTTCCATCAGCGTAACGAAGTCACCATCGTCCACACCTTGTCCGTTACACCCGACATGACCGCTGGCGTGGTCCTAATCGTCTGGTGCTTCCGAATGAAGTTGTAGTGGAAGTAGTGAAGTGCAATCGCAAACTCGTGGTTCTCCGCTCGCTTGCTGAATCCGTTGGTCAAACGGGTGAACCGACGCATTCCCAATCGCATCGTCAAATTCTGCCGCTCGATAAACGACGTGTAAATGTGCTCGCGCTAGGGGTTGCCGGTTTGAATCGAGTGATGGGCACCTAGGTACATCGGGGGCTGTAGCGGGCATAGCCTTGCCGCTCGGTCCTGTATCCCTTCACGAGCATCGCGTGGTCAACGTTGGTGAGTTGGATGCGATCCGTAAGACCGTCCGCAAGATCGGCAAACTCGCGCCCGAAGCTGGCGTCTGTATTGCACGGTGCGAAACCGTCAAGCGACTTTGGTGGGTTGGCTTGGAATTTGGGCGGGGGATTGTGCCGCCCCTTCGGGGCTGGTGTATCGCGATTGTTGTAGACCCATGGCTTACGCCGATGGGCTACATTCTGGTCGCCGCTTCGCGGCTGCAATATGAGTTTCTCGGGAAGGTGAGGGGGCGCGATGCGTGGGGTGTTGCTTGCGGCTGGTCGGTGGGCCCTGCGACAATGGGTGCTGATGAGTGGCCAGCGCCTGGAATACGCCTCCGCGAACGTTACGCGCAAACCCTGGGGGCCATTCTTCATCAAGCCGTCGCGCCGTTCTGTGGTCCTGATCGGCCTGACTCTTGTCACGGTCGCTTGGCTGGCATTGCGGCACAATGCATGGCGGCTGGTTGCGGACGTGCGCGTTCCGCTGGGGTATGAGCGCTTTGATCACTTCGCGTTTACGCCTGGGCATCGGCTGGTGACTTGCTATCACGCTGCGCTGGTGTGGGACGGTAATACCGGGCGCGTTTTGCACGAGCTCGGTCGGTCGGAGATGATCGGGCAACCGTGCGGGCCGCTTACGTTCAACAATTCGACCGAGGTGCTCTTCCTTCAGAGAAATGAGGGCGAGGTCCGGGCTCACTTGTATGACGTCGAGTCGGGAAGATTGCTTAAGGACGTTGCGTTGGCGCCGGAAGGGTTTGCGGATTGTGAACTGTTGGCCGCGGCGCCTGCGGGGCACCGTCTGCTGATTGACCGG
>JAQGHM010000070.1 GCA_028291615.1 Phycisphaerales bacterium
TTGCGAATCCTGAAGGGGCGGACGCGAGTTATCGCGCACCAACCCCGAGTGTCATAATTGGACCATTAAGCCGCGTCCAGGTGCGCCGCGATGCTCGCGACAAACTCGACGCCCGCCATCACCTGCGGCTTGTTCGAGCTATCCACCGATCGCTCGATCCAGACGATCTTCGCCGGGATCATCGTCCGGCGATTCGCCAGCGCCTGGCCCTTTTCATTCAATCCGACGTGGATCGTGATCACGTTCCCCTCGGACACCGGCATGAATGCCGGCAGCTCGATGCGAAGGCCGGTCGAGGAGATATCGCACGTCTGTCCCCCAAAGAAACGCGACGTGGTCGGCTCGAAAACCTTCAGCGGCCGATTCTGGTGAATCCGCAATCCGCGGCGGCGTTCCGACGGGACCGCCTCGGTGCTGGATGAACGATCATTCTTCGGTTGGGCAAACAGTAGCATGGCGTCATACCTTGGCTTGAGGCAACGTCTCAGTTCTATATCGGTTATCGGAACGCCCCGGCCGGAATTGAGAGAAAATTTACTTTTTTTTCCGCGCCACAGTTATGAGACACGCGCGCCGCCTCACCGGCCCCGGCATTTCCAACCCTTTCCGGCCCGCGCATTCTCGCTATCATCGAGCCCGCTATGGCTTACAACTTCACCGCGATCGAAAAGAAGTGGCAGCAGTACTGGCTGGCGAACAACACCTTCGCCGCCTACGAGCCCCTCCAGGCCGGCGACATGCCCAAGAAGTACATCCTGGACATGTTCCCCTACCCCAGCGGCGCGGGTCTGCACGTCGGTCACCCCGAGGGCTACACCGCCACCGACATCGTCTCCCGCTACTACCGCATGCGCGGCTACAACGTCCTCCACCCCATGGGCTGGGACGCGTTCGGCCTTCCCGCCGAGCAATACGCCGTCAAGACCGGCCGCCACCCCCGCCTGACCACCGAAGAAAACATCAAGAACTTCCGCCGCCAGATCCAGATGATCGGCCTCTCCTACGACTGGGAGCGCGAGGTCGATACCACCGACCCCGGCTACTACAAGTGGACCCAGTGGATCTTCCTCCAGCTCTTCAACTCTTACTTCGATCCGATCCTCCAGAAGGCGATGCCGATCCGCCATTTGATGAACGAGCTGGTCAACGAGAACCTCGTCATCGCCCCCGACGGCAGCCTGCGCCTCAACCCCACGCAGGAAGGCCTGGAACAGGTCGCCGGCGAAGTCCGCATCGAACGCCTCTGGCGCGAGCTCTCCGAAGAAGAACAAGCCGACGTCCTGGAAGGCCAGCGCTTGGCCTATCAGGATGAAGCCCCCGTCAACTGGTGCCCCGCGCTCGGGACCGTCCTCTCCAATGAAGAGGTAATTGACGGCAAGAGCGAGGTCGGCGGCTTCCCCGTCGAGCGTCGCCCGATGCGCCAGTGGATGCTCCGCATCACCGCCTACGCCGACCGCCTGGCCAACGACCTCGACGCGGTGGATTGGCCCCAATCGCTAAAGGAAATGCAGCGCAACTGGATCGGCCGAAGCGTAGGTGCCGAGGTTGATTTCGAAGTGGTCCCCGGCGGGGTCGCTTCAGCGGCCCTGACTTCCGAACCAAGCCCCACCCGAACCTTCGAAGTCCAGGAAGGCGACGGCGACGTCATCACCGTCTTCACCACCCGCCCCGACACCCTCTACGGCGCAACCTACATGGTCCTGGCCCCCGAGCACCCGCTCGTAGAGAAGATCACCACCCCCGCCCAAAAGGCCGCCGTAGACGCCTACCGCGCCCAGATCACCGGCAAATCCGAACGCGACCGCGTCGCCGAAACCAGGGACAAATCAGGCGTCTTCACCGGCGCATTCGCGATCAACCCCGTCAACAGCGAAAAAATCCCCGTCTGGATCGCCGACTACGTCCTCATGGGCTACGGCACCGGCGCAATCATGGCCGTCCCCGCCCACGACCAGCGCGACTTCGAATTCGCGACCAAATTCCAACTCCCCATCAAACCCGTCGTCGCCCCCATCCCCACCACGCCGGGGCAGAGCGCCAGCGCCGCCCCGGATACCGCCTTCACCGGAGAAGGCACCGTCATCAACTCCCCCCTCATCGACAATCTCCCAACGTCAGAAGCCAAAGAAAAAATCACCACCTGGCTCGAAGAAAACAGCCTGGGTCACCGGTCCGTCAAATACAAACTCCGCGATTGGCTCTTCAGCCGCCAGCGCTACTGGGGCGAACCCTTCCCGATCGTCCTGGACGAACAAGGCAACGCCTACCCGCTGGACGAAACGGAGCTCCCCCTCACCCTCCCCGAATTAGCCGACTTCAAACCCACCGGTACCCCCGCCCCGCCCCTCTCCAAGGCCACTGAGTGGATCAAGTACACCGACAAGGCCGGCGAAACTTTCACCCGCGAAACCAACACCATGCCCCAGTGGGCCGGCTCCTGCTGGTACTACCTCCGCTACATCGACCCGCACAACGACACCCGCTTTGTCGACCCGGCCAAGGAAGCTTACTGGATGCCGGTCGACCTCTACGTCGGCGGCGTCGAGCACGCCGTCCTCCACCTCCTCTACTCCCGCTTCTGGCACAAGGTGCTCTTCGACCTCGGTCACGTCAGCACCCCCGAACCGTTCGGCCGCCTGGTCAACCAGGGCCTCATCCTCGGCGAAACCGAATACCACTTCTTCGAAGACGCCCAGGGCCGCCCCGTCAGCATCACCGACGTCCGCGAAATCGAGGAAGAAGCCACCGAGGCCGGCGTCACCATGATCGGCTTCCACAAACAGGCCGGCCAGCGACTGACCGCCAAGCGCATTGACGAGGTCCTTGTCGAAAAGAAAGGCGACGCCTACGTCCTCAAGGCCAACCCCGCCATCCGCGTGGACGCGCGCTCGTTCAAGATGTCCAAGTCGCGCGGCAACGTCGTCAACCCCGACAACATCGTCAAGGACTACGGCGCAGACACCTTCCGCCTCTACGAGATGTACCTCGGCCCGCTCGAAGCCCAGAAACCCTGGAACACGCGCGACATCGTCGGTATGTCGCGCTTCCTCGATTCCGTCTGGCGCAACCTGATCGGCGAAGACCGCGAAGGCGTCTCCCCCGAGCAAGGCTCCGCCCGCATCGCGGCTGTCGAGATCCCCGAAACCCTCGAGCGCCAACTCCACCGCGCCATCAAGAAGGTCGCCGAAGACATCGAAGCCCTGCGCTTCAACACCGCCATCGCCGAACTCATTAAGGTCAACAACGAGCTCAAAGGCCTCGACAAGGTACCCCACTGGTTCGCCGAAACCTTCGTCCTCCTCCTCGCCCCCTTCGCCCCCCACCAAGCCGAGGAAATCTGGAACCGCCTCGGCCACGACCAATCCCTCGCCCGCCACGCCTGGCCCACCTACGATCCAAACAAGCTCGTGGAAACCAGCATGGAAATCCCCGTGCAAGTCAACGGCAAGCTCCGCAGCCGCATCACCGTAGCGTCCGGCGCCGACCAATCCGACATCCTGACCGCCGCCAAAGCCGACGCAACCATCCAGCAATGGATCAACGGCAAGCAGATCGTCAAGGAACTCTACGTCCCCAATAAACTCGTCAACTTCGTAATCAAATAGGCATTCGCCCTGATTCATCCTTCATCCTTCACCCTTCATCCTTAATTTTTATGCCCGTCGAAATTGAAGCGAAAATCAAAGTAGAAGACCTCGCCCCCACGCGCGCCAAGCTCAAAGAGCTCAAGGCCAAACTGATCGGCGACTATCGCGAGCTCAACGCCATCTTCGACACCGAGGACCGCGCCCTCCTCGCCGAGGATAAAGGCCTGCGCGTCCGCACCGCCAAAGACCTGAAGACGCAGACGGAAACCTGCACCGTCACCTTCAAAGGCCCGCGCAAGCACAGCGCCATGAAGAGCCGCGAAGAGACCGAGATGAAAGTCGAAGGTTTCGCCGCCGCCACCGAGCTGCTCCACCAGCTCAACTTCAACGAAGTCCTCTCCTTCGAAAAGCGCCGCCAAACCTGGGAGCTCTCCGGCTGCAAAGTAGAACTGGACGAACTCCCCCACCTGGGCTTCTTCATAGAGATCGAAGGCGCCAGCGAAAAAGCCATCCAAAAACTCCAGGACTCGCTAGGCCTGGGCCAGCGCCCCATCGTAAAAACCGCCTACGTGGGCCTGATGATGACGTACCTGCAAGACCGCGGCGAAAGCGACCGGACGGTGCGTTTTCCAACTCCCTGAACATCACGGCGCTCGCCCGGCAAGGCGAAATAATTTGCAATCCCCCACGCCCCGAGGTTAGCCTTCCGCCGGCCTAAGCTCCTCAACCCCTCGCCAACAGGAACACCATGCCCCGCCCCACGCAATTCGCCGCCGCCCTCTTCCTCCTCAGCTCAATCCTCCCCTGCCGCGCCGCCCTCCCCGCCGCCGAGCCGCCCCTCGCCGCCATCATCGAAACCACCCTCACCACCCCCTTCACTCCCCAAGGCAACGGCCAACTCCGCCAGGCCCCCGACGCCCCCGCCGTCCCCATCAAGCAATTCGCCTTTGATGGCGACCCCAAGACCTTCTTCGCCTCCAGCCAAAACCCCACCGCCGCCGATCATTTCACGCTTATTTTCGACAAGCCCGTCGCCGTCAAATCGATCGAGATCACCACCGGCAAGCCAACCGACAACGCCGACAAGCTCGACGCAGGCGCCCTCGAAATCTCCACCGACGGCGAAGCCTTCACCCCCGCCGCCAAGTTCACCGCCGGCTCCATCTCCGCCAAACTGAACGGCAAATCCATCAAAGCCATCCGCATCAAACCCACCGCCGACCTCACCCACCCCCTCGCCATCCGCGAGATCACCATTGACTCCAACCCCCAGGTCGCCGTCTTCAAATACCCCGTCGAAATCTTCCCCATCATCGACGACTCCCCCGAGATGAAGGAGTGGATCGACAAGTGCATCAAGGTCTGCGAGCGCCAGTACCACATGCTCAACGAAGAGCTCAAAAGCGACGGCTACAAGCCCGCCACCGTCATCACCATGACGCTCAAGAAGCGCGACCGCGGCGTTGCTGAAACCTCCGGCAACCGCATCACCGGCACCACCCAGTTCTTCGTCGCCCACCCCGACGACATCGGCGCGATGGTCCACGAGACCACCCACGTCGTCCAGCACTACCGCGGCCGCGGCAACCCCGGCTGGCTCGTTGAAGGCCTCTGCGACTACGTCCGCTTCTTCAAGTACGAACCCCCCGGCAAGCTCGGCCGCATTAACCCGCAGACCGCCCACTACAACGGCAGCTACCGCGTCACCGCCGCCTTCCTCAACTACCTCGTCCAAAACTACGACAAGGAAATCATCCAGAAGCTCAACACGATGATGCGCGACGGCAAATACACCGACGAAGTCTGGGTCAACCTATGCGGCAAGACCGCGCAGGAACTCGACGAAGAGTGGCGCGCCACGCTCGTCAAGCGATAGCCGCCGCCACCACGTCACGATACGCCGCCGCAACGTGCAGCCGCCGGAACATCAACCGCTCATTAAGTGCCCGCGGCAATGGCGATATCGCCGACAGCGGCGTCAACGTCCCATCCCGGTTCTTCACCACGATCCCATCCGACTCCTGCGACCCCTCCGGCTGATACGTATCGTAAGGCGTATCCCGCGGCTCATCGTAAAACACGTCGTACGCCGCCTCCCCCCCCGCCGCCGTCACCGCCGCCTCCGCCCGCACCACCAGTCCCCGCGCCTCGTCTGAATCCTTCACCTGCGACAGCTCGATCGTCTTATACAACCCGCGAAACAGCAGCCCCCGGCACAGCCGCGCCAGCACCTCATCATCCGACCGCGTCCACAGCTTAAAGCAGTGGTTGACCGACACATCATCCAGATCCGTAAACTCCGCCATCGTCAGCCGCTGCCCCAGCAGCGCCTTGTACACGCCGTTCTCCCGCGGCGGCCACTCCAACCGATCCTGCACCGCCAGCCGCTTGGCCCGCTGCAGCGCCAGCTTCACCATCCCCTCGGCGCTTCGCACAACCTTATGAAAATAAACGTTGCGATACATGTTGTAGCGCGAGTGCAGGTAATCCTCCACCGCGCTCACCCCCTTCCAGGTCACCGCCAGCCGATCGCTCGCCTCATCCACCGTCAGCGAATGCAGCAGCCACTCCAGGTCATACGCCCCATACCGGCTTCCCGTCATCAGGTTGTCGCGCAGCAGGTAATCAAACCGATCCGCATCAAGCTGCGACGCGATGATGTCGTTGCAGTAAGTCCGCCGCTCCCCGCGCAGGAACGTCACCACCTTTTCCGGCAGCACCCGGTCATACTGCCAGAGGATGCGGTGCACGTCGCTCTCCGCATCCTGGATCAACCGCTGCGTCAGCCGCTCGTGCGAGATCCCCGACACCCGCTCAAACACGTGCGAAAACGGCCCATGTCCCAAATCGTGCAAAAGCGCACTAACCAGGCAGACCGTTCGATCCTCTTCACTGATGGGAAGCGAGCGGCCCAGGTGTGAAAGGATCTGCCGCGCCGTCTGCATCACCCCCAGTGAATGACTGTACCGCGAGTGCGTGGCCCCCGGATAAGCAAGATGCGCCATCCCCAGTTGCAAGATCCGCCGCAATCTCTGGAACTCCGCCGCGTTAAGGAGCCGGAAGAGCAGCGCGTCCAGCGGCTGATCGATCTGGAACGCGACCACATCATGCACCGGGTCGCGAATGATCTTCTGCGCCATGCCGGTATTATGTTCAAGCGGGCGCCCACCGCCACACCGATAAATGGACTACTGATGAAGCGCGCCCTCACCATTACAACCCTCGCCGCCATTGCCCTCCTCCTTCCCCTCGTCGTCCACGCCAAACCGGCCAAACCCGCCACTGTTAACGTCACCATCAAGGGGATGAAGTACAACCCCACGGCCATCACCCTCAAAACCGGCGACACCGTCACCTGGACCAACGCCGACCAGCGCGACCACTCCGTCGCCGCCACCGACGGCTCCTTCACTTCCGGCAACATTGGCCCCGGCGCAACCTACAGCTTCGTCTTCACCAAGCCCGGCAAGTTCGATTACGCCTGCAGCCTGCATCCGCGCATGAAGGGCGTCGTCGAAGTAAAGTAACCCGCGATGATATGGACCGCGTACTCCCTCATCCGCGGCGGCCTCTGCCTCGCGGTGACCATCGCCTTCTGCGCCTATCTGGCGCGCGACCTGTTCCAGGAGGCCGTCGTCCGCCTCAAGCTGCGCAAGCACCGCCGACGCTTTGCACCGGGACGTTGCGCCAAATGCGGCTACGACATCCGCGCCAGCCCCCTCCGCTGCCCGGAATGCGGCGAGCCGACAGGCCGCCCGGTCCCCCCGCCAAAGAAGCTCTTGTAACCACCATTTGACCTTTTCCCCCCCATCCCTATCATTACGCCTTCCATGACCCCCACGACCTCCATCGCCCCCGCCATTATTATCCCGCAAAAACGCGGGTAGGGCCGATGGTTCGCGGTGAACTTGATTCAAGGTGCCCTGCCCATGCGGCAGGGCGTTCTCGTTTATAAAGGTGCATCATGAGCACGACCACTCGGCGGATCGAAATCTACGACACCACCCTCCGCGACGGCACGCAGGGCGAGGGCTTCAACCTCTCTCTCCAGGACAAGCTCCTCATCGCGCAGAAGCTCGATGACCTCGGCGTCGATTACATCGAAGGCGGCTTCCCCCTCTCCAACCCCAAGGACGAAGCCTTCTTCCAGGAGATGCGCTCGATCAAGCTGAAGAACGCGAGGGTAGCCGCCTTCGGCATGACCCGCCGCCGCGGCATCAAGGCCGAGGAAGATCCCGGCATGAAAGCCCTCCTCGCCGCCGAGACGCCCGTCGTCACCATCGTCGGCAAAACCAGCGACTACCAGGTCAAAGCCGTCATGGGCGTCACTCTCGAAGAAAATCTCAAGATGATCGGCGACACCATCCGCCTGCTGCGCAGCGCGGGGCGACAGGTCGTCTACGACGCCGAGCACTTCTTCGACACCTTCCGTAGTAATCCCGACTATGCCTTGCAGACCCTCCTCGCCGCCCAGGAAGCCGGCGCATCCGTCCTCGCCCTCTGCGACACCAACGGCGGCTCCATGCCCGAGCTCGTCGCCCAAGCGACCGAAGCCGTGCGCAAGCAGACGTCCGTCAAAGTCGGCATCCACACCCACAACGACTGCGGCCTGGCCGTCGCCACTGCACAGGCCGCCATCCACGTCGGCGCCGACCACGCCCAGGGCACCATGAACGGCGTAGGCGAACGCTGCGGCAACATGGACCTGATCCCCCTCATCGCCAACCTCCAGCTTAAGTACAAGCTAGACTGCCTCCGCCCCGGCACCCTCACCCACCTCACCGAAGCCAGCCGCTACGTCTACGAGATCGCCAACTACAACCTGGTCCCCGGCCAACCCTACGTCGGCCAGAGCGCCTTCGCCCACAAGGGCGGCATGCACGTCCACGCCGTCCAGAAAGACGTCAGCACCTACGAACACGTCAGCCCCGAAACCATCGGCAACACCCGGAGAATCCTTGTCAGCGAACTCTCAGGCGTCAGCAACATCGCCAAGGCCGGCAAAAAGTTCGACATCGAAAACGACAAGGAAACCCTCCGCAAACTTCTGGGCAAGGTGCAGGACCTGGAGAACATCGGCTACCAGTTCGAAATAGCCGAAGCCAGCTTTGAGCTCCTCCTGAGAAAAGAAATCGGCCGCTACAAAACCTTCTTCGACTTGGACCACTACCGCGTCTCAGTCCTCAAGACCAACAACAACGCCCCCATCTCCGAAGCCACCATCAAGCTCAAAGTAGGCGACACCGTCGAACACCGAGTCGCCGAAGGCGACGGCCCCGTCAACGCATTAGACGGCGCATTGCGACAAGCCCTGAAAAACCACCTCCCCGCCATCCACGGCGTCCATCTCGCCGACTACAAGGTCAGGGTCATCAACAGCAAAGACGAAACCGCCGCCGCCGTCCGCGTAACCATCGAATGCCGGAGAGAGAAAGCCGACGGCACCAAAGAACTCTTCGGCACCGTAGGCGTAAGCGGCAACATCATCGACGCAAGCTGGCAAGCCCTCGTCGACGCCTACGAATACCACCTGATCCACGAGGAAGAAGAAAAGTAAACTCCACCTCCCACCCACGCCGGGGCAGAGCGCAGGGAGCCACGCGACCCAGCGCCGCCCCGGATTCCGCCGCTATCAGGCAACCCACTACCCCTCCGCGCGCCCCCCCCTCCCGCCCAAAAATAAAAAATAAATTCCCCGATATCCCACGAAAAACCCGCATTCCACCCCGCGCGATGCGCAAACGTGGTCCCAAACGCGCACTACCCTCTGGTCCTAAAGAGGCCCAACATGCGCACCCATATCCCGATCATCCGCTCTCAAGCCACGACCACCGAACGCGCGCCAAACCCTGCCATCGCGCCCCAAACGCTGCCATTGCGCGCCATCAACAGCAAAATGCGCAGAACGAACCCACCGCAACTCTGCCAACCCGTATCACTCCCGCGCGCCGGCGCAAAACGAACCCAACTCACCAACCCGACGCGACCAAATGCGACATCTACACAAAACGCGAATCTCACCCGCCCATCTTAACACCTCCCCCTCAACTCCCCTTCGGCATCGAAAACCGCGCCACCCAGATCTCGCTCACGGGAATCGTCTGGTTCGGATCGCGCGGATCAGGAACGCGCTCAACCCCCCGATTCGTCGTCCACATCAGCCACTTCCCATCCGGCGAGAAAACCGGCAGGACATCGGCGCCCGGCGTGAACGTAATTCTCGTTTTGTGGCTGCCATCATCCCGCATCAGGTAAAGCTCGTAGTTCTGATGCCCGTGGATGCTGGTGGCCCAGATGAGGTGTTTGCCGTCCGGGTGCCAGTATGGCCCCCAATTGACGTTGACGTCGTGCGTCAGTTGCCGCTCGTTCGCCAAGCCGGTGATATCGCCGTTCTTGTCGAACATGATGTCAGCCGTGTAGATCTGCAGCAGGTCGTTCCCTTTGCGATCCGAACGATAGACCAGGCGCTTGCCATCGGGCGAGAAGAACGGGCCACCGTCATAGCCGGGCATGCGGGTCAGGCGGGTGCGCTGGCTGCCGTCGGGCTTCATGACGAAGAGCTCGATGTTCGGCCGAGGGGCGCTGGCGGGTGCGGTGGCCGGGGACGTTTTCAGAAGCTCACCTGCCGGCGGAGCGGGGGGAGGGGGCAGCGGCAGGTCATCCACGCGCGAGGCGTAAACGATCCACTTGCCATCCGGCGAATAGGAGCACTCGGCGTCGTGGACGTCGTTGTGGGTGATGGGGAACTTGGCCAGGTTGGTGCTGCCGCCGGAGGGCACGGCGGCGATGGCGGCCTTCCACCCATCGGCCCGAAAAATCTCCGCCGTCGCGGGCATGCTCCAGCGATAGTTGCGCTTGTCGCGCTGATACCCCCCTGCTTCTTCCCGCGGAACGGGGTTGAGCGCCGTCGAGGAGAAGATGATCGAGTTGCCATCGGGCGAGAAGAAGCCGCAGGAATTCCACGACGGGCTGGGTGTAATGCGGATCGGCGCATTGATACCGGCGATGCGGTCGCCCTCCCATTTCAGTTGCGCCAGGTGCATCTGGTAATCCTCGTCCGGCTTGGTCGAGGCCTGGAAGATGATCCATTTCATGTCGCGCGAGAAGTACGCCTCGCCCGCTCGGGCGAAGCCGTGGGTCAGTTGCACCGGGTCGGCGAGGGAATCGCCCTCGGCGGTGGTGGGCGTCGGATTGAGCTCGGGCTGGCGGCAACCGCCGGCCAGCAAGTCGAGCATCATCGCAGCAGAGGCTGGAACGAAGGCGTCGAACGTGCGAAACATCATGAATCCTACGGTGCGGAATTTTTGTTCTCTCGTCAAATCCTCTTCTGTGATAATACTAACCGGGCCCGCTCCGGGACAGGTCGGGCGCGCGTTGGTTGTGAACACACGGACGTGAACATGCCGCTCGACGGAGAACTCAAACGCCGCCTGGAGCACGCGCTGGCGATCGTGGACGACCACGGCACGCGCGGCACGCGGCTACTGGACGACGCCCGGCGCTTCTGCGCCCGCATCCGCACGTTGATCGCCCGCGAGCTGGTGCCGCCGCAGACCGATTCTGCCGCGATGGAGATCGCCTGCATGGCGCTGCAGCTTCCGTTCAAGGCCGTCAAACCCGCCGCGCCCGGCAAGCAGGCGCGGACGACCCTGCGCGAACGCGCCGAACAGGCCGCCGAGATGCTGGTGGGCGTCGCCGGCGATGCCGATCACGATTCGCTGGTCGAAGAGACCACCCAGCTCCTCGTGCAAGTCCACCAGCGCACCCCCGCCAGCAACCAGGCCAAGCTGCTGGCCGACGTGCTGAACCTGGAAGACTTCGGCGTCGCCGGCCTGATCGCCCAAGCGGTGACGCTCGCACGACAAGGCGCCGGGGTGATGCAGGTCGCCGACGGCTGCCAGAAACGCGAGCAATATGGCTACTGGGACGCGCGCCTGAAGGATGGCTTCCACTTCGAACAAACCCGCCAGCTCGCGCGGAAGCGCCTCGAACAAGCCCGCAAGGCCGCCGCGCTGCTAGTGGCCGAACTCACCGAAGACGGGGCCCTGTGAAAACGCTGGTCGCCGCCACCTACGTGGCCACCATGGCCGGGCCGTTGATCCGCGACGGGGCGATCATCTGCGAGGGGGGAACCATCCTCGAGGTCGGCGGCGAACGCGCTCTTCGCGCAGCACACCCTGACGCCCATCACATCCATTACGGAAACGCGATCATCCTCCCCGGTCTGGTCAACGCCCACACGCACCTCGAACTGACCGGCCTCGGGCAACTAGAGCGCCCGCGGAACTTCGTCGATTGGGTGCTCGACCTGCGCAGCCAATTCGGCGGCATCACGGACGTCACGCAATTCATCCAGCAAAGCGTCCGCGAAGGGATCGCGCAAAGCTTGAAGTATGGCGTGACGACGGTCGGCGACATCACGCTCAACCCCGCGATCACCCGGCCGATCCTCCGCGAAGCGGGAATGGGTGGCGTCAGTTTCGGCGAAGTGCTCGGCATGGCCGGCCGCCGCGGTCAACTAGAATCCCGGCTCGCCGCCGCGACCGATCGCACTTATGAGGGCGGCGGATTGGTGGTGGGAATCGAGCCGCACGCCCCCTACTCGCTCGATCTGCCCGGCTACCGCCAATGCGTCGAAGCCGCGACCACGCACTCGATGCCGCTCGCAACTCATTTGGCTGAGACACCCGACGAAGCCCAATTCCTAGCGGATGGTTCAGGAGATTTTGCCCGACTGTGGGACGCATTGGGCGACTCAAGCGCCGACGTCCCTCGCTTCGCCGGCGGCCCGATCCGGGCGATGGCCTCCCTCGGCCTGCTCGACCGCCCCGCCCTGCTGGCCCATGTGAACTACGCCAGTGACGAGGAACTGGCCATCCTGGCGAAAAGCCGCGCCAGCGTCGTCTACTGTCCGCGCACCCACGCCTACTTCGGCCACCCGCCCCACCGCTTCACCGACATGCTCGATCTCGGAATCAACGTCGCCCTCGGCACCGACAGCGCAGCATCCGCGCCGGATCTAAACCTGCTCGAAGACGTGCGGCTGGTTCATCGCCTGCGGCCGGATCTTCCCGCGTCCGCACTGTTCGAGATGATCACCCTTCGCGGCGCGAAAGCGCTGGGGCTGGAGCGATCGGTCGGTCAACTCCGGCCGGGAATGCGCGCCCACTACTGCGCGTTTCCGATCAAGGGCAGCGACCCGCTCATAGAGCTGCTGGAGTCGGACCCGCCATTGCTGGCTTCGTCCGTAGGAGGGGATCGGTAAACATCGGGACATCCCCCTCTGCACACGACGCCTGGGATTCCCTATGATAGTCCGCCATGGCCTCTGACCTCTCGTCCAACCCCGCCGCTGCCGCTGCTGGTTCACCCGCGCCTGGCGGGCCTGCCGCCGCGATTCCGCTGAATTATCAAGAGGCGCCCAAGCCCAAGAGCGCCTGGAGCCCGCTGGCGGTGCCGATCTTCCGCGCGTTGTGGATCGCGTATCTCGTCTCCCTGATCGGCACCTGGGCGCGCGAGGCGGGGGGGCCCTGGTTGATGGGGATTTTGACGGACAAGCAGAAGGATTCGGCACTTTGGGTGTCGCTGATCCAGACCGCGAGCAACTTGCCGATCGCTTTTCTCTCGATCGCGGCGGGGGTGATGGCGGACATCTACGACCGCCGTCGCCTGCTGATCTGGACGAACGTCTGGATGCTGGTGGCGTCGGCGGCGCTGGCGGTGATGACGATCACGGGGCACATCAACCGTGAGTCGCTGCTGATCATGACACTGGTGTTGGGG
>JAQGHM010000079.1 GCA_028291615.1 Phycisphaerales bacterium
TGGCCGCTGACCCGGACGTCAGGGTTAGGTTCGCAGACATCGCCCGCAGCTGGCGTGCACTGGCCGAGATGGTGGACCGGGGCAAGGTCGTCAATATGCCAAGGTCGGTACGGGCCGCCTGCAGCTAGCCGCTACGGCATGGCGTTCAAGCCGAAGTAGATTTGCGCCTGCCGCAATTCTACTGGCGTTCAACCTCGGAGAACAGCGACGTCTCGGAAGACATTGCGCGAGTTCATCGCGCGGCGCACGGAGGCGCAGGCTTCAGGCCAACAAAATCAGCAGGGCGACCGCCCTCCCCCGCCGTCATCCGACTGCAGCCAACAGCCTGCCCTCCAGCAACAGCAGGTCCAGCCTAAAGACAACTGAAACGCCTAGGGCAGCTCACCCGGCTGCAGTTCTTGCATTGTGATTCGGAGCGGATAACCAAGAATGTTCCGCTGACCGGCCTCGACCGATTGAATTCGGCCGCTGGCGGTGCACAGTCTGCCATCCTCCGTCTGGCCCGTGACCGTGATGGAACGCTTGCTAAGCACGGCCTTCCGACAACGATATTCCTCGTTGGCTTGTACATAGAACCGGACCATGACGGCACCTCCGGGACCGCGTCAGGTCCGGCCTCGTCGCCCGTCGGTCAAACCATGTCACGCCTAAGCCCGCGGCACCGCTGCGGGGCCTACTTCCAACCGGCCTCGCGTCTGCAGGCGCGTCGCTCCGAGATGTGGGTGGCTTCCCACTCCACGATGGACTGGATCTCGTCGATGTCCATCTTGCGATACATGCAGGTGCAAAACTTGAGCAGCACGATATCATTGGCGCCCGCGGACTTATAGGTCCTGACGCATGGATTGATTTTGGCACCGTCCCGCCTGAGATCGTCGGCGAGTGTCCCCAGCGCGGAGCTGGTGCCAAGAACGGAACCGAGGACAACAACGACGATCCTTCCGAACATTTCTCGTCGTCCCTATCGAGTCGCTTCCGCTCAGCGCTTCGACCGGGCAGAACTTTTGCCGACAGACCGCCAGCCGCGGCCCAGCTCGATCGCGATGGCCGTAGCTTCCTTTCCGGCGGGCTCGTTGCCGAGCTCGCAGAGCTTGGTTCCAAATGGCGTAGCCACCTCGATCTTCGTATCGTCGTGAACCTGGTAGGTGCCCTCATAGGACTTGCCGGCGTGCTCGAAGTTGAATGCGATCCGTAGTGGCACTTAATTTCTCCCGGATTGTTTGGCTTCCCTCAGCGGGCGGCCGCTGAGCGTTGCTCGGCCTCCTCGGCGAATTGATCATAGGCGGCAGCCATCTCAAGCATCCGCCGCTTGCCATCCGGATCGTCGATTCTCGCCGCGCTGACGCGCGCGTCATCGGCCAGCCGGCGCCAGTGTGGCGCGTCAAAATGATCGGTGGTTTGCCCCACGGTTTCCCCCTGATCAGCGGCCTTTTGGCCGCAGCTGTTTTACGCCGTCGCAGCAGGCCGCACGAAGCAGATTCTCACAATTGCAATAATTGCATGGGCCGATCCCATCTTTAGCCTATGACCAAAGGAAAGGTCGCGCGCGACGACATGGATCGGGATGCCGACGCGGAGCGAAGCACGCAGCCGCTCGGGCGAACTGCTGCTGGCGGCCGCCGCAAGCCCACCACGCGGCGATCGGCTAGGCGACCGACCAGGTCGACCGGGCGCTGTTCCTGGGCTACCTTGAGGACATGTGACTCGCGGCCGCCTTCGAAACCAAGACGCCATGCCGAAGATCCCCGACCTTCTCGCCGCACGACATTGGCGGGACCGCGCCCAGGAGGCGCGCGCCAACGCGGCGCAGATCGACGATCTGGAGAGCAAGCGGCTGATGTTGGAGGTTGCCGTCACCTACGACAACCTTGCGAGGAAGGCCGAAAACGGCGGGGCCGAGTGAGACCGGGGCGCCCCTCAGCGCCTCTAGACTTCGTCGTCCAGGTCCGCTTCGTTCACGAGATTTTCGCGCGCATCCCTGATTGTTACCGAAAGTCCTTGGCTTCGCAGGTTCCGAGCTTTTTCGAGCGCGTCCTTGGCGGTGTCCGCATGGAAGGTGCCAGCGGCACCCGGGTGGATACGGAGAAGTTTTGGGATGCGATTTGGGGCTGACGCTTAGCTGACAAAATCTATTGCGGTCTTCCCGTCCTCGTCCACCTTCGAACTGTCAACGTCCATCTCGGTTTCCTCGATCACAATCCCCCCGATAAGTTTGATGTACTCTCGGGTTGCCATCCGGCGCGAGTAGGCGAGTGCGTCGTCGTCGATGTCGTACCGACGTTTGTTGTTGTAGACCTTCACGGTGCCCATCGCCGCACTCACACGTTTTACGCCCCGCTTCCTACAAGCTGGGCGGCAATTTCAATTAGGCCAGGGGCACACCAAACTTTCTGAAACTGCGCTCCCGTGAACAAAAATTCGGCCAGGGCGTTGTCATCGCGACACAAACTAAGGAGCGCCCGATGGCAGACGACCTCACCAACCGAGGCCCGCAAGACCGCAGTCGTATCAGCATGAGCGAGGACTATGAGGTACGGTACTGGACGAAGGCGCTGGGTGTCTCGAAAGAGGAATTGCAGAAGCTCGTCGACGAACACGGCAACTCTGCTGCCCACATCAAGGAAGTGCTCGGCAAGTAGACCCACACATCCCGGCCAGATTCAGCCCCAGCTCGGCCGCCGTATGCGCCACTTCTTTCTCAGTGCGGCCCACGATCCCAGCG
>JAQGHM010000085.1 GCA_028291615.1 Phycisphaerales bacterium
CATGGTCGAAGGCGAATCCAAACTCGCCGCCAAACAAGCAACCTACCCCAGCGCCCCCGGCACGGTAGAACTAAAATGGAAAACCCCCGCGCGGCCAGGTCACTTCAGTGACCCGGTCCTCAACACCCAACTGATCGGACGCACGCGCGGCGACCAGGTCCTGGCCTTCGACGGCCCGCGCTCCCTCAAAGGCAGGATTGTCAACATCGAGGTCACCGATGCGCGAAACCTGACCCTCTTTGGTAAACTCGCCGAACTCACCGCCGCCGCAATGTAGCGCGGGGGGGGGAACGAAACAGATCCGGGCTCTTTTGGAATCGCGGGAGGAACAATGTCTCAACAATGGTACTACACGCGCGGCGGCGGCCCCCAAACCGGCCCCATCGAAACCGACGCCCTCCGCCAATTAATCGCCACCGGCAACGTCACCACCCAGGACCTCGTCTGGAGCGAAGGCATGCCCGACTGGCAACGCGCCGCCGACGTCCCCACGTTCTTCACCCCCGCCGACCCCGCCCCCGCCGCCTACGCCCTGCCTTACGGCGCTCCCAGCGGCATGCTGAATTACCACACCCCCGTCATCCACCCACCCTACGCCGGCTTCTGGCTCCGTTTCTGTGCTGCGTTCATTGATGGCATTGTCCTGTGGATTGTTCAGCTCCCGATCCAATTCGCGCTGGGCATTAATATCTTCGAGCCCGGCCAAAAGTTCACCATTGGCGTGGCCGTGCTTAACAACGTCGTCTCGATCGTCCTCCGTTGGCTTTACAAGTCGCTCCAGGAAAGCTCGACGTATCAAGCCACTCTAGGCAAGCGCGCCGTCGGCATCATCGTCACCGACGAAACGGGTAACCGCATCAGCTTCGGCCGCGCTACCGGCCGACATTTCGCCGAGTATCTCTCCGCCCTCATTTTCATGGTCGGCTACCTGATGGCCGGTTGGACCCAGAAGAAACAGGCCCTCCACGACATAATCGCCGGCACCCTGGTCGTTAAAAAACCGCTGACTTGATTAACCGAGTCAAAGGAAGGGGGTCAGCGAACATGCTGCGTAGGATCCATCGCCTCATCGCCATTCTCCCCCGTGACCAGCGCGATCCGCTCCACTACAGCCCGATGCTCCGGACAATTCAGCGGATCAAAATCCGACACCGCGTGCGCCGGTTTCGCATACCGCCCCATCAGCGCATCCAGCCGACGATTCGCTTCAGCGATCCGCTCGCGCGGCACGTCCCCGCGCTCCACTGCCCGAACCAGCGCATCCACCGCCCGATTCTGCAGGTCCGTATCGTGACAGATCGCAAACAGATCCACCCCCGCGTTCGCCCCGCGCGTCACCACCTCGGCGATGTCGAAGTTCGCCGAGATCGCCTTCATCTCCAAATCATCCGAGATGATCACCCCGTTGAACCCCATCTCCTCGCGCAGGATGCCGTGCAGCACCCGGCGCGACATCGTGGCCGGGTAATCCGGGTCGATCGGCTCGAACACCACGTGCGCCGTCATGATCATCGCCACCCCCGCCTCCACCGCCGCCTTGAACGGCGGCAGCTCAATCTCCGCCAGCCGCTCGATCGGATGCGGCAGGCGCGGCAAATCGAAGTGCGAATCCTGCGACGTATCCCCATGCCCCGGAAAATGCTTCCCGCAAGCCGCCACGCCGCTCTCCTGCAACCCGCGGATCAGCGCCATTCCCATCCGCGAGACCAGTTCCCCCGTCGCCCCAAACGAGCGGTCACCGATCACCGGATTGGCCGGATTGGTATCCACGTCCAGCGTCGGCGCAAAGTTCAAATCGATGTTCACCGCCCGCAACTCCCGAGCCAACACCCGGCCGACGTCGTGCGCCAAGCTGGCATCCCCCGTCTGCCCAAGCGCCCGCATCGACGGCACGTGCGTGAACCCATCCCGCAGCCGCCGCACCCGCCCGCCCTCCTGATCGATGCAAGTCAAAAACGGCCGCCCCGCCGCCCCCGACTTCAGCCCCCCGCACAACTCAGCCACCTGTCGCGGCGAATGCACGTTCCGTCCAAACAGCACCGCGCTGCTCACCCCGCGCGCCACCAATCGCCGCGCCTCAGGCGACAGGTCATACCCGTCAAACCCGATGCAGAACATTCGCGCTACCGTGCGTTCCAACTCCAATTCGCCCGTCTCCTTCCACAACCAGCGACTTGCAACTTACGATATAGCTACCCTTTGACCGCCCCGCTAGCCAGTCCCGCAACGAAGTCGCGCTGCAGGACGAAAAACAGCACCGCCACCGGCAGGATCGACAGCAGCGTCCCCGCCATCAATATCCCCAGGTTTGTCTGGTATTCCGGCAGGTTGATCATATTCGACAACCCGATCGGCAACGTCAGTTTATCCGGCGTCTGTAGTATCACCTGCGGCCATAAAAAGCTGTTCCACGCCGCCATGAAACTCAAAAGCGTAAACGCCCCGATCATCGGCCGCACGATCGGCAGCGCCACCTCCCACCAAAGCCGCGCCTCCGAGCACCCATCCATCCGCCCCGCCTGCAAAAGCTCATCCGGCAACAGCATCATCGCCTGCCGGAACAGGAACATCCCAAACACGCTCACCGCCCCCGGCACCAGGATCGCCGCGTACGAGTTCATCCATCCCCACTTGCGCATGATGTCATAGTTGGGCAGCAAAAGCACTTGACCAGGAACCAGCATGGTAACCAGCATCACCAACATCAAAACCCGCCGCCCCGCAAAGCGATACTTCGCCAGCGCAAACCCGCCAAGGCTGCTCAGCGTCACCACCACGACCGTATACGCCGACGCCAGAAAAACCGAATTCACCATCCAAACCGCAAACGGCTCCTGAGCAAAAAGCCGTCGATAGTTATCCAGCGTCAGCGCGTTGAGATGATCCCAGGGGAGAAACGTATAGGTGAAAAAGTCGGCCTTAGTCTTGAACGTCGAACAGATCAACCACAAAAATGGGGTAAGCGTAGTCACCGCCATCGCGATGAGCAGCGCATGCAACGTCAACGAACCCACTCGAATTCGCCGCTTGCGGCTTCGCACCGTGTCATTCAACGCAACGTTCAACTTTCCTCCTCCCGTCCCGCGCGCGAGATCCGGATCTGCACCAGCGCCACCCCCAGGATCAGCAGCACCAGGAACCACCCCACCGCGCACGCCGCACCGATGTCCCCCAGGTCAAACCCCTGCTGGTACAGGTACATGACGATCGTCAGCCCCGCCCATTTCGGCCCCGCCGCGCTCCCGTGCTGCAGGAAGATGACGTACGGCAACTCAAAAAGCTGCAGCGCGCCGATCGTCCCGCTAACGACCAAAAACGTCATCACCGGCTTGATCCCCGGCAGCGTCACGTGCCGGAACCGCGACCACGGCCCTGCCCCGTCCACGGCTGCGGCGTCATACAACTCCCGATCCACACCCTGCAGCGCCGCCAGGAAAAACACCATCCCCCATCCCACGCTAAGCCACAAGCTCGCCACCACGATCGCGATCCGCGCGTTGATCGGATCGCCCAGCCAGCTTACCTCCAGCCAAGCCGGATTGAAAAACCCCAGCGCCTTCGGGATGAGCCCATGCCGCTGCGAAAGCAGCAACACGAAGATGACCGAAACAAACACGTTCCCCACCAGGTACGGCGCAAAGAACGCAAACCGAAACAGATTCCGAAACCGCACCCGCGGATTGTTCAGCAATAGCGCCAGCCCCAGCGAAAGCGGAATCTGCAACCCCATGTAGACGATCGCGTAAACGATCGTGTTCGCCACCGCGATCCAAAGGAGGAAGTCACCCAGGAAATACCGGTAATGCCCCAGCCCCACAAACCGGCTCGTGTGCGGCCCCGCGTAACTGTAAAAGCTCATCGAGATGCTGCGCAACAACGGGTAAACCATGAACGCGCAGAAGAGGAGGAGAAATGGCGCGACGAATAAGTACGGGGCGTACTTCGCCTGCATCGCCCAAAGCTTCGAAGAGAGTCCCCGCCCGCCTTCATTGGTCATTCGTCAAACTTCCCATGTTCGATCCGCCGCCGCAGGTCCCGAGCAATTCCCGTCAGCCACTCCCGGCACTGCGCCACCAGCGCCGCGTGATCGCCCGGATGCCGCTCCACGAATGTCGCTGCATCGACAATCACCTTCGACAGATACCCGTTGGCAATCGCCGTCGCCGGCGTCACGTACCGCGCCGGCAGTTCCTTCGCCATCTCGATGAACAGCAGGTCCGTCTGCTGCCCGCCAAAATACGGATCGCCGCGCTGATAAACCGGATCGTTCCACTGCGTGATGACCGGCGGCAGGATCGCCGAGTATTGCCGCCGCGCATCGAGCCCCTCCTTGCTGAAATAAAGAAACTCGATCAACTTCCAAGCCGCCTCCGGATCTTTGCAATTCCGCGGAATCCCCATCATCGTGCCGCCCCAAGTTGCCGTGCGCGAGTCGCCAGGTTCGAAGATCGGCATCGGCATCATCCGCATTTTCCCCGCCAACCCCGGCGCATACTCCTTGATGTAATCGATGCGCCAGTCCGGCGTGACGAACACGCAGATGTTTCCCTCGATCAGATCCCGCGCCAACCCGCCCGCCGCCGCCGGCGACTGCGAGGCGATCTGCGTCGGCCCCGCCACGCACTCGGCGAAAAACGCCACCGTCTCCACGAACTTTTCCTTTGTGATCTCGATCGTCCCGCCGCCGTCGATCGGGTTCATATGCCGCTGCAGCAGCATCGGGATCAGGTGATCCGCCGAGCTATTCATCAGCTCGATCGCGTGGCGATTCTTCACGCCCCGCGCCCGCCAAAAGTCCTGAAATTTCAGGCAAGCCGCGCGAAACTCCGGCCAGGTCTTCATCGCCGGCAAATCGATCCCCGCCTCGCGAAACAGGTCCTCGCGGTACACGAGCGTGACCGGGTGCACGTCGTGCGGCACGCCAAAGATCACGCCGTTCTTGCTCCACGGCGCGAACCGCGCCGCCAGCACCTTGTCCATCCACCCCGAGCGCGTCAGGAAATCGTTCAGCGGCAGCAGGCCGATATCGCTCGTCGGCGGACGGAGGTACTTGGCAACGCTGCTGATCTCCAACTCCACCACGTCCGGCACGTCGCGCGCATCCGACATGAACATCGAGACCAGCCGCACGTCCTCCGACCGCGTCGCGACCATCTCGATCGCCACGCGCTTGCCCGTCCGCCGGCGAAACTGCTCCACTAGCGTCGGTTGCGTCGTCGGCTTGCCGTCCCCCTGGTACGTCTTCTGATGCACCTCGGCGAACACCCACACCAGCAGATCGGCGCGATCGCGCTTCCCCGGCCGCAGCGCCAGCCCCGCGGCGCATACGACCGACAGGATCAGCATGACCAGGATCGGTTTTCCAAGATGAAACGACATTCACGCTCCCGCGAGCGCGCATTGTCGCCCCCGCGCCCCTCGCGGGCAAGAATCGGCCCCGGCGCCACGCGCCGTTTGACGATGTCATTCACCAGACTAGACTTGATTAGAATGGCCCAAGCTCCGCACATTCTCCCCAGCCTCCCCAAGATCGCTGCGGAGTCCCGCCGCCAGACCACGCCTTACGAGCCCGTCTGCGCCGTCTTCCGCCGCTACTTGCACCAGGAAAAGCTCAAGTTCACCCCCGAACGCGCCATGATCCTCGACGCCGTCCTTCGCAAGGAAGGGCTTTTCGAACCCGAGCAGCTCATTGACGGCCTGAAGCGCCTGGGCCACAAAGTCAGCCGCGCAACCGTCTACCGCACCCTTAGCCACCTTCAGGACGCGGGCATTCTCAAGCAGGTGTTTTTCGATAACAAGCAATCGTATTACGAGGTGATCGCCGGCCGCCAGACGCACGACTACCTGATCTGCGTGACAACCGGGAAGGTGATCGAGTTCAACAGCGATAAATTGAAAAAGCTACGCGACGAGATATGTCAGGAGCACGGTTTCGAACCCCTTTCCCACCGCTTCCAGATCTTCGGCGTGAGTCCTGAGGCCCGCGCAGCCGTTCCAGCCGAGTCCCCACCGAGCATCGATCCGGCCTAACAGAGCGCCGCAAAGGTGGCGAACGTCAGGATCGCGATCTTGATCTTCATGTTCCAGAACATCGGGTTGGCCAGTGTGGTCATGTTCGTCACTCCTGCCCAGAGATAAACAACGCCCGTGCCACGCACTGAGCGTCGCCGAGGATAGTCAGACACCCCGATAATTCCAAGAAAAGGCGGGGTTGCCATCAGCGCCGCCCGTCCCGTTTGTGTGGGATGTCGCCATAACTCCACAGAAGTGCGATGTTCTTGACAAAGGATGGTGATTTTCTGCAACGCCCCCGCGCGGCAGTCGATATAAGCTGAGGATAGGGGGTGCTGTGCTTTTCCGTAGCTTTTGCCGTTGTTCGAAAGTTGCCTATTTCATATGGTGGCGTATCAAACCACTTGCGGAAAACGTGCGGTGACCCTAAATCACAAAAAATCGTACATTGCCCAGAACCCGAATAACAATTTACCGTATTCGTAACTATGACCAAATCGAATGTCGCATCGACCTCTGCCGAAATCAGCAACCTGATCAAGTCCGCCAAAGGAGAGAGCCTCCCTTACCGGCAGATTTTTGATGCGATTGAAAAGGCAATCCCATCCGCCCAAGTCCTTATGACTTCCACGCTTCCGCGAGGGGGGACGCAGATTGTGCAGCCCTCCAATTGTCCGGAGATCATCGTGAAGGGGTACAACCGCGATCTGCACGTTGAAGACCGCCTGACTTGGCAGACCATCGTCTCGGGCAAGCCCGTGCGTGGTTTGACCGCGTGGGGCTCTGGGGAATACGAGAGCAGCCGGTACGTTCAGGAATTGCTTGAGCCCGCCGGCTTGCGGTATGCCGCCGCGGCGCCGCTGAAGGCGCCGGTCCTGTCGGGCTATCCCGGTGCACTTCACCTTTATCGCAAGCTGGGCGATCAGCCATTCACCGATGCGGAACTCGAGCAGTTGGCGGAGTTCGCGGCTCAACTCGATGAGGGGATCGAAGACGTTCGCCAGCAGCGGCATCCATCGGAGGCTGAAGAGACCCCGTGGAGTCATTACGGCGCCGTTCGCCAGTTGGCGCTGGATGCCAAGGGCAAGCAGCACCTGCCGGTCAACGGCCACCCGTTGGACCAGCGATTGATGCAGCAGATTCAGCAACACGCGCAGCACCGCCTGGCGCACCTGGGCGACGAGGCGATCCCGGCTGACCGCCTGCAGTTGCCCGACTCGCGCGGCGACCTTTGGATCTTCCGCGCGATCACGTTCAATGAATATCCGTCGCTGGGCGAAGGACCGTTCGTCTTCTTCTGTCTTCAGCCCGAAGCCTGGGAATGGGACGCCGTGCGCATCTCCGATGTGCAGGCCGACCCGGAGATGAGCCGCCTGATCCCCGCGGTGAAGTTTATGCATGATGAGTTCGGCCGCAGCCCGACACTGGACGAGATCGCGGCGAAGGCGCACCTCAGCCCGTTCCACTTTCACCGCCGCTTCACCGACCTGCTGGGCCAGACACCCAAGCACTTTCTGCTCGCCTGCCAGATTCACCGCGCCAAGCAACTGCTGGTCGAGCGGAAAAAGGAACTGGCGGAGATCGCCAAGGAATGCGGCTTCGCCCACCAGAGCCATTTTACGAGCCGCTTCAAACAGGCGACGGGCCTGACCCCGACGCGCTGGCGGCGTCTGGCGGCGGACCTGGCGAAGGCCGCGCGGGACTAACTCGCGGGCGAAGAACCAACGATCGAAGAACACGAGGCCGCGCGGAACTTTCCGCGCGGCCTGATTCTTTGGTGTTTTTGAAAGCAGTGAAATGGCAACTGCGCGGCGTTCCCATGCATAATGTAAGACATGGAGACGAGTGCCGCCGCCGCTTTGAATGACCTCGCTGCGCCGCGCCGGGTGCTGCGCGTCGGGAGCGTGAGCTTTCTGAACGCCAAGCCGCTGATTTATGGCCTGGAGTCGGCGAAGGACGTGGAGCTGAGCCTGGCGGTGCCATCGCGTTTGCTGGATGGCTTGCAGCAGGGGAGCCTGGATGTGGGGCTGTTGCCGGTTATCGACTACCAACGCCTCCCGGGGTTGCGCATCGTGCCCAGCGGCGGGATCGGGTGCGACGGCGAGACGCTGACCGTGCGGATCTTCAGCAAGTGTCCCGTGACGGAGATCAAGACTCTCGCTTGTGATACCGACAGCCACACGTCGGTTGCGCTGGCGCGGGTGATCTTTGCAGAGCGTTACGGCACGCGGCCGGCGTTCGTGGACTGGACGCGCGAGGAGCAGCAGCCATGCGATGCGAAGCTGCTGATCGGCGATAAGGTGGTGTGTGAAGAGCCGCCTGGCTTCGAGCATCAGGTGGATCTGGGATCGGCGTGGAAGGAATTGACGGGGATGCCGTTCGTGTTTGCGGTCTGGACGGCGCGCGGCGGGGTCGATCTGGGTGACCTGCCTAAGCGCCTGGAGCAGGCTAAGCGCGATGGGCTGGCAAACGTGCGCGAGATCGTGGAGCGGCATGCGGTGCGCCGCGGTTGGCCTGCGGGGTTGGCGATGCAGTATCTCACGGTTTATTTGAAGTTTGATATTGGTGAGCGGGAGTTGGAGGTGATCCGAAAGTTTCATGAGCTGGCGGCGAAGCATGGGGCAATCCGCGAGCCGGTGCGAGAGTTGCAGCTTTATTCCATCAAGGCGGCTCTGGTATAGACGATGGGCGCTTTTCTAAAGGGGCGCGGACGATTCGATCGGGTATCACAGTCCTTCGAATGGAGGATCTGATGCAAACGACGCGGATGGACCAGATGGTTTTCGCGGGGCTTAATGGGCGAGTCATGGCGCTGAATCGCGATAGTGGGCAGATCGTCTGGCAATGGCGCTCGCCAAAACCGCGCAGTGGGTTTGGGTCGCTGATGCTGGACGGGGACCGGCTGATCGTCGGGCTTTCTGGTTACCTCTATTGCCTCGAGGCCCGGACCGGACGCCTGATGTGGGAGAATCCGTTCACCGGGTACGGGATCGGCATTTTCTCGTTTGCCAGCGTCCGCGGGCAGGCGCAGGAGAGCGCGGCCGCGCAATACGTGGCGGATGAACAGGTGAAGGCGAACGGGTGATCGCGGCTGACGTGATGGGCCGCGGCGTCGTGTGATTAATCATGCGCACCGGTTAGAGTTAGGACATGGCACTCAGCGCAAGAAACCAGTTCCCCGGCAAGATCGCCTCCATCAAGGTCGGATCGGTGATGGCCGAGGTGACCATCGACATCGGCGGTGGGCACCAGATCGTGTCGTTGATCAGCAGCAGTTCCGCGAAGCGCCTGCGACTCAAGAAAGGGTCGCCGGCAATCGCCGTAATCAAGGCGACCGAGGTCATCATCTCCACCGACGATGCGGAGTAGCCGCGATGGCGCGGGCACGTCGATCATCTTCAGCACCATCCATGGTGCGCGCCAGCTTATGGATCGAGCGCGGCGGGGTGGCCGCGCTGACCGAGGCCGGGGCCGACTTGCTCGAACAGATTCAAGCCAAGGGATCGCTATCCGAGGCGGCGCGCAGCCTCCGCTTCAGTTACCGCCGGGCGTGGATGCTGCTCGATGCGATGAATAAGCGATGGGACGCGCCGCTGGTGCTGACGGCCGTCGGCGGCAAAAAGGGTGGCGGGGCCAAGCTGACGGAATTGGGCAGCCGCGTGCTGCGCAGCTTTCGCGATCTGCAGATCCACATCGAAGCGGCCATCGACCACGAGATCGACGGGTTCCGGCGGGCCACGCGCTAGAGCGCTGTATACTTCAGTGCATAACGCGGCTATGCTTTTGCCGTGCGTGAGCTTCCCGAAGAAGTTTGTCCCACCGCGCGTCGTCGTCGTCGCAGATGCGCATTCACACTCGTCGAATTGCTGGCGGTGATCGCGATCATCGCCGTGCTCGTGGCTCTGTTGCTGCCGGCGCTGGGGCGGGCTCGACGCGCTTCGGGCCAGGTGTCGTGCCTGTCAAACCTGCGGCAGTGGGCAATGGCCGCGCATCAGTACGCGATGGAGAACCCCAGTGGTTTTCTCCCGCGGCGCGGTCAGGGAGTGTCGCCGACGCTCCGCGTGGACCGACCGGCCGATTGGTTCAACGCGCTGCCACCGATGATGCGGGCAGCAACCTACAACGAGTTGAACACGGCCGGTCGGATTCCGCGTCCCGGAGATGCCAGTTCGGTCTGGCTTTGTCCCGAGGCCGCCGATTGGGCGGGCGCGTTCTATTGGTCCTACGGCATGAACATGGGCCTGAGCGTCGAGACCGCGAGCCAGAATGGCGGTCAGCCGGACCGGATCATGGGCGTCGGGGACACCTCGACGATGGTGGTTTTCGCCGACGCGCCGGGAAATTACTGCTCGGTCTTTCCGTCGCGATTTCCCGGCGGATACAACCCGGTAGCGCGGCATAACAAGGCGGTCAACATCGCCTTCCTGGACGGGCACGCCGCGGCGGTCGGCGGCGACTACATCGGCGTCGGTACGGGTTTGATCGAGCACCCGGACGTCCGCTGGCATCCGCCGGGGAGTACGTGGAACAGCGCTCAGTGATGGGAGAATCTGTATGACGAGAGCGGCAATCTCTCTGCTTGCGCTCGGCGCGATTCTGGCTGCCGGCGACGCTCGCGCGGCGGTGGTCAGTGTTGCGGCGCTAAAAGATTCGACCATCTTCGGTACCGCTGCGGGCGCCGATACCGGGAACGCCGCCGGCCGGGGGCCATTCCTGATTGCGGGTGCGGATGGGACGGGGGGGCGAAAGCGATCGCTCATCGAGTTTGACCTCGCTTCGGCTGGGATTCCGACCAACGCCACGATCGGCAGCGTGACGATGACGCTCCATCTCGCGCAGGTGGCCGGAAGTAGTGCAAATTATACGTCGCGGACGATTCGGCTATACGCGCTGCAACAGGATTGGGGCGAAGGGAGCAGCGGCAGCCCGACAAGCGCGGGTGTGAACAGCGCCGGGCAGGGATATCCGCGCGTTGTTGGTGATTCGACGTGGGATTACGCCTCTTTCGATCCTGCGAATCTCGCGTCGGGGACGTGGAACGCCGGCGGACCGAATCTGCACGGCGGCAACTTTGCTTCTGTCGAAAGCGCGGCTTCGACTTTTACTTCGTTCACGATGACCAACGCAGCGTTCACCTGGAGCTCGCCGGGGATGGCGGCGGACGTGCAGCGGTGGGTGAATAGTGGCGCGGGCAACTTTGGGTGGTTGTTGAAGAGCGATCTTGAAGACATGCCCACGTCATTCCTCGCGTTCTGGTCGCGCGACGGCGCGGCGGCGAACAGCAACCCTTCCATCGCGCCATCGCTGAGTATCGCATACTCGGTGCCTGAGCCGGGCGGCGCGGCGCTGGTGGCGTGCGGCGTGATGGGACTTGTGGCGCGGCGGCCGCGGCGTTGAGAAAGCGAGCGATCGAAATGAAGTGTGTCGTTTGTCTGATGCTGATGATGAGCGCGAGCGTGTACGCCGATGTGCCCGTCGTGCGGGTGGCGGCGGTGGGGGGCGTTAACGATCAGGGGTTTTGGAAGGCTGTGTCGGAGCGGTTTGAGAAGGAGACGGGCGTTCACGTCGAGACGGTGGCGACGGGGAACAAAGACGGGGTTGCGGACCTGTTCAAGCGGGGCGGGATTGACCTGATCACGGTGCAGTCGGCGGAGACGATCATCGGGCTGGTGGCGGATGGGTATGCGCGGGATCCGCAGCCCTGGGTGCGGACGGAGTTGAGCATCGTCGGGCCGGCGGCGGATCCGGCGGGGATCAAGGGGATGGCGGATGCGGCGGCGGCGGTGCGGAAGATCGTGGCGAGCAAGAGCGCGTTTGTGGTTCATGGAAGTCTGGGGACGGACGAGGTCGTGCGCGCGATCGTGCAGGCGGATCGCGGGGAGCCGATCGATGGGCGGGCGGTGGTGTTGCTGGACGATCATCAGAAGCGGGTGTTGGCGGTGGCGGCGGAGCGGGGCGCGTACACGCTGATCAGCGGGCTTGCGCTGCGGGATGGGAAGCTGCCGATGGGGGGGCTGGTGGAACTGGTGAAGGGAGACGCGCGGTTGCGGCGGGCGTTTCTGCTGGCGGTGGCGAATCCGGCGAAGATCGCGGGCGCGCACGAGGCGGAGGGGCGGCGGCTGGCGGCGTTTCTGCGCAGCGAGGAGACGCAGCGGTGGATCGACGCCTGGCGCGCGGGACCGGGGAAGGGGCAGGAGTTTTTTCGGGTTGTGGCTGCACCCTAGGCGATCGCGTTATTTTCCTGCGTACCAGAAGGCGCGGCGCCAGTGGTGGGGGCGGAGTTTGTTTTCGATTTCGTCGGAGAGGGGGGGGAGGTCGGAGACGGCGCAGTTGCGCCTGGCCTGGTCGGGGTTGCGGATGCCGGGGATGACGGTGGAGACGGCGGCGGGCTTGAGGGCGAACTGGATGGCGGTGGTGGGGAGGTCGGCCTGGCCCAAGGTTTCGCGGATTTTTTCGACGCGGGCGATGGTGCGCGGGAGGCGGTCGCCGGCGAAGTAGTTGTTGCGGAAATCGTCTTCGGCCCATTTAGTTTGGGGGGTGAGCTTGCCGCCCAGCGCGGATTCGTCGAGGGCGACGCGGACGATGACGCCGACGTTGTTTTCCTTGGCGGCGGGGAAGAACTCGGCTTGGGGTTCCTGGTCGAAGATGTTGTAGATGACCTGTACGGCGTCGAGCCAGCCGTTTCGCATCAACTCGATGAGCGAGTTCTGATCGTGCTCGGGCGTGCTGATGCCGATGCCGAGGAGCTTGCCCTGCTTCTGAAATTTACGGAGGGTTTCGAGGGCCCGCGGCTCGCGGTTCCAGGCGCGAGTCCAGGAGTGAAGCTGGACGAGGTCGAGGCAGTCGGTCTTGAGGTCGCGCAGCGAGCGCTCGAGGCGCTGGGTGAGGTAGGCTTGCGAGTACCGATCATCGATGTTGTCGTACGGCGCGGGGGGCCACTCGCCTTCGGGGGAGGGGGGAATCTTGGTGGCGACGTAGATGCGATCGTTGGGGTGGCTAGCCTTGCGCTCTGCAAGCGTCTGGGCGATGATGCGCTCGGACTTGCCGTCGCCGTAGACCTGGGCGGTGTCGATGAAGTTGCAGCCGAGGTCGAGGGCGGTGTGGAGGGCTTTGACGGAGTCGTCCTGGGATTGCGGGCCCCACGATCCGCCTATCGCCCAGGCGCCGAAGCCGATGGAGGAGACTTTCCAGTTGAGGCGGCCGAAGGTTCGGTATTGCATGGGGGGAACCATAGCGTAAAACGTAAAGACGTGAAACATGAAGAGGGGAGGGATCATGAGGCGCCTTCGTTTGGTAAGTGCCATGGGCGATCCATCCCCTCCACGCTGCGGTCTTCATTGGCGCCCATTCGCGTGAATTTCTCCGGCGGTGGCGGGCGGGTCGCACCGTCTCGCAACCCATTAGAAATGTCACATGCCTTAACCCAATAGAACTGTCACGTTGGTCCTGCGGGATGCGGCCGGGGCAGTGCTGATGGTGACGTGACGTGTAGGCGAGGGGCTCGTCGAGTTTCTTTTTATAGGAGGGGGGTTTGGCGCGGGAGTGGGCGGAAGTTTCCGTAGGCGAGGGGGCGGCTTTGGGAAACGAATGCTTGCGGTTGCGGGGCGCGTTGGCGTTATAGCGCGGGGTTGTCTGTCGCCCCTGCCGGGGCTGGCGTATTGCGATTGTTGTAGATCCATGGCTTGCGCTGATGGCTATAGTCGGATCGCCGCTCCGCGGCTGGGGATCGATACGGCGTCGGAACGGTTACCATGCGAAACAGGTCGGCACCGGTGGGGAAGACCCGCCGCGAGCGGCGGGCTATATGGGAGTGGTGCGGCTGACCGGCGGTGTGTGTGTAACGGGACGACGGTGAACGGTCATCGGATGGGGGCGCGGAAATGGTTTTGGTATTCTGTAGATCTCCAACACGCGCTAGACGGCGAAAGGAAAAGTGGACCTATGGCATCGAGCATTCAGAGCGGGCGGCATTTGGCGGAGAATGTGGCGTTGACGGAGTCCGTGTTTCGGGATGTTTGTCTGGAGCGGGCTCGGTTTGAGGATGTGAACCTGGCGGGGGCGGTGTTTGCGGATATCAATTTGAGCGGGGCGCGGTTTAGCGATGTGAATCTTTCGGAGGTGGAGATCAGCGATGCTAATTTGGCGGGGATGCGGATCAATGGGGTTTTGGTTACGGAGATGCTGGAGGCGTATGGGCGGGGAAAGTAGTCAGTAGACAGTAGCCAGTAAAAAAAAGATCGAAAGACAGGCAGACAAGAATGTCTGCCCCACCGGGAGAGGCGTTTACGAAAGATGGCGCTATGAGCGAGCCGGTGGTGCTGATCGTGGGGGCGGGGCCTACGGGGTTGGTGTTGGCGCTTTGGTTGACTCGGTTGGGGGTGCGGGTGCGGTTGATCGATCGGGCGGCGGAGGCGGGGACTACGTCGCGGGCGCTGGCGGTGCAGGCTCGGACGCTGGAGTTTTACCGGCAGTTGGGGTTTGCGGAACGGGTGGTGGCGGGCGGGGTGAAGATTGCGGGG
>JAQGHM010000099.1 GCA_028291615.1 Phycisphaerales bacterium
CGGTGATGTCGAAGCTGGCTGGCAAGTTGACGTTGGTGACCGGGGGGTCGCGCGGGATCGGGGCGGCGATTGCAATCGGCTGGCGGACGACGAGGCGGGCTTGAAGATCAATGGTGGGTTTGACGCGTGATCGAATAGGAGATGCTTATGAAAGCGGTTCGGTTGCATCAGCGCGGGGGGCCGGAGCAGATCGTGGTGGAAGAAGCCCCCCTGCCGGCGCCTGGGGAGGGAGAGGTGCGGATTCGAGTTGCGGCGGCGGCCATTACGCCAGGGGAGTTGGGGTGGGATGAGACGTATCGCCACCCGGATAAGAGCCCGCGGCTGCCGACGATTCCGGGACATGACGTGGCGGGGGTGGTCGATGCGCTGGGGGCGGGGGTGACGGACGTCGCGGTGGGCGATGCGGTGTATGCGCTGGTGGATTTCCCGTTGAACGGGAGCGCGGCGGAATATGTCGTCGTGCCGGCGGCGGACGTGGCGGCGGCGCCGCGGACAATCGACGCGGTGCGGGCGGCGGCGGTGCCACTGTCGGGTCTGACGGCATGGCAGGGGTTGTTCGATCATGGACGGCTGGCGGCGGGAGAGCGCGTGCTGATTCACGGTGGGGCTGGGGGAGTGGGCGGGTTCGCGGTGCAGATGGCGCGGTGGTGCGGAGCGCACGTGATCGCGACGGCTTCTTCGCGAAGTGTCGGGCTGGTGCGGGAACTGGGGGCGGATGAGGTGGTGGACTACGGGGCCGACCGGTTTGAGGAAGTTGTTCACGACGTTGACGTGGTGTTCGACACGGTGGGGGGAGAGACGTTGGCGAGGTCGCTGAAATCGGTTCGACGGGGTGGAAGATTGGTGTCGATCGCGGGGGTGCCGGACAAGGACAAGACGGCGGAGGCGGGAGTGAGCGGCATCTTCTTTATCGTTCGACCGAGTCGGGCGCAACTGGAGCAGATTGGGCAGTTGATCGATGAGGGGCAGTTGCGCGTGAACGTGCAGGAGGTTTATCCGCTGGCGGAGGCGCGAAAGGCGTTTGAGCGGAGCCTGGCGGGGCACCTCAGCGGGAAGGTGGTGCTGCGGGTGGAGTGAGTTGTGCAGGCGCGCGGCGATCAGGCGGCGACGGCGGGGAGGACCGCCGGTTGGCGCGCGCCTTTGAGGATTCTCGCGATGCCGCTGGCGATGATCAGGATGGTGCAGAAGAGCATGGCGAAGATCAGGAACGATTGGAGGGCGGTGTTGAAGAGGAGGGTTTTGTCGGGGGTGGGTTTGGCGGATTGGGTGGTCCAGGTGGCGTAATGGCCGGCGAGCATGTAGAGGGCGGCGGAGGTGGTGGTGGTCATGACGACGGCGAGGGGGACGACCGTGACCCAGGCGTAGCGGGCCTTGCCTTCGTTGACGATGCAGACGGTGACGATCGTCAGCGCGATGACGGCGAGCATCTGGTTGGCGATGCCGAACATCTTCCAGATGGTGTCGAAGTTGTTGGAGTCGATGAACCAGGCCCAGCCGGCGACGATGAGGATCGTGCTGACGATCGCGCCGGGCCACCAGCCGGTCTGGCCTAGCTTGGGGTGGAGTTTGCCGGCGACTTCCTGAAGGAGGAAGCGCCCGATGCGTGTGCCGGCGTCGATGGTGGTGAGGATGAAAAGGGCCTCGAACATGATGGCGAAGTGGTACCAGTACTTCCAGAGTGAGCGCATGGACTGTTCGCCGGCGAGAGAGACCTTCTTCATCGCCTGATCAAAGATGTGGGCCATGCCGACAGCGAGGGTAACTGCGCCACCGGTGCGGCCGCGGAGGGATTCCTGGGTGAGGTTTTCGTAGTCGGCGATGTGCTCGATGCCGCCACCGCCGCCGACCTGCAAGATGCGGTCGTGGTATTCGGGGACCTTGGCGAGCTGGGTGTTCATCGCGTAGTAATCCTGGGTGGGGAGCGAGGCGGCGGCGATCATGGCGACGACGGCGACGAGGCCTTCCATGAGCATCGCGCCGTAGCCGATGGTGCGGGCGTGGGATTCCTTGGCGATCATCTTGGGGGTGGTGCCGCTGGAGACGAGGGCGTGGAATCCGCTGATGGCGCCGCACATGATGGTGATGAAGAGGAAGGGGAAGATCTTGCCGCCGACGGTGGGACCGCCGCCGGAGAAGATTTGGTTGTAGGCGGGAGCTTCGAGCTTTGGATTGGCGATGAGCGTGCCGATGACGAGGAGCGCGATGGTGCCGATCTTGAGGAAGCTGGAGAGGTAATCGCGCGGGGCGAGGAGGACCCAGACGGGGAGGACGGCGGCGACGAAGCCGTAGATGGCCATGGCCCAGGTGACCTGTGTGGTGGTCATGTTGAACCACTGGCCGATCGGATGATTGGCGACCCATGCGCCGGCGACGGTGGCGGCGAGAGTGAGGGTTGCGCCGATGATGGAGGCCTCGACGGTCTTGCCGGGACGGACCTTGTACATGTAGAGGCCGACGAAGAGGGCGATGGGGATGGTGGCGGCGATGGTGAAGGTTCCCCAGGGGGAGCCGGGCATGAGGCGGACTGCGCCGGGGGGAAGTGGTGCTCGGCCGGTCGGGTCGAACTTCAAAGTGTTGGTGGGGACGTTGGTGACCGGGTCGAGATTGACGAGGCCGGGCATGCGCAGACGCCAGGGCTCGTTGATGACCATGGACGACTTGCCGTTGTTGTAGGCGAGCGTGGTGCCGGCGGGGATGTCGTAGGTTCCGTCGCCGTTAATTCCGGGCGAGCCCATGGCGGCGGGGAGGATGATCGCGCTGTCGGCGGGGTACTTCACGCTTTCACCACCGAGCGCATTGACGACGACTTTGCCGAGGCCGGCGAGGGCGATGACGATGATGAAGAGGATGGCGGTCATGGCGGTGGTGCCGCCTACTCTGCCGATTTCCTGGAAGGCGATCTGGGCGTGGGAGCGGCCACCGCGGCGGGTGGAGGCGACGAGGACGAGGAAGTCCTGGACTGCGCCACCGAGGCAGACGCCGATGACAATCCAGAGGAGGCCGGGGAGGTAACCGAATTGTGCGGCGAGGACGGGGCCAATGAGTGGGCCTGCGCCGGAGATGGCGGCGAAGTGGTGGCCGAAGAGGACCCACTTGGAGGTGGGGTGGTAGTTCTGGCCGTCGTTGAGGCGGACGGCGGGGGTGATGCGGGAGTCGTCGAGGACGGCGACCTTGGCGGCGATCCAGGCGCTGTAGTAGCGGAAGGCGATGGCCATCAGGCAGAGGATGGCGATCATGACCGGCATTGCACTCATTCGATTGCTCCTCGCGTACGTCCTGGGCTTGGGGTTTGCGCTCGAGAGGACGAATATACTTGGGGGCGGGGATTGTGACGAGTTTGGGGTGGGGAGGGTGTTAAACTGGGCGGGTGAAATTTCGCGTTTGGCGTATACGTCGCATTTGGTCGCATCGGGGGGTTTGAGTTTGGGTGGGTTTGATTGTCGAAGGTGAGGGAGCGGCGGATGGTGGAATGCGGATTTTGGATTGGGAATGGGGGGTTGGTGGGTTTGTTTGGAAATACGTGATGCGGGGGGTGTTGGAGTGGGTGGGGGTGGGCGGAGCTTGGGCGCGGCGCTGTTCGGAAATGGGATGGTCATGGCGGAGCCCCCTTTCGTTGTCGAAGGAATGATATCAAACATTTACCGAACTGTCAATTGGAATCGGGCGGTTCGATGTTTTTCGATGGGGGATTAAGATGAATGGTTGATTGATTTGTGGGGTTGGACGTTGGGAGGCGGCAGAGATGCACTGCGGCGCTTGACGCGGGAGATTCAGTAGTTATGCGACTTACGCGTCGTCGCAAATTCGCGGTCTTGGCGATCGGCCTTATCGCGGTGGTAGTTTACTTCAGCCTCGGGCCGACCTCCGCAGACATGCGGCTGGATACGGGCGACCTTCGATACCGCTACATGGGCATCCCGATCGTATACGAACGAATGCCAGAACCGCAGAGGTCGCGGCTGCTTCAGTTAACACAAGGTTCTCGCGTATGCGCGCCGACTTGGGAACAATGCGCGAGTTTCCCGCTTCACACGAGCAATAATCCCGATGCGATGTGTCGGGGCTTTTACATGCGGATTGACGCGTGGATCGATGTTGATAAGAAGCTTGCATTGGCCGGCGTTGAGGATATTGCTCGGTATATTAGTGAAACCAATGGCCGGCGTGGTCTACCAAGATCAACCCCCCTGTTGTTCAAAACAAAATGGAGCGATGACGATCGGGCCAGAACGATGCGAGTTGAAGAGGGTTGGCAAGCCGATGCGGGAATTGCGGAATATCGAAAATCACTCGGCAATTGAGCCAGCCGCATGACCACCCGCTGCAGTGGACCGGCCGGGGCGGAATGGTCCTTGTGATTCGAATGTATGCTGGATGCCCCGCCCGGCCACTGAACGGTTTTGCGTCATGCGGCACTCACGCTCTTTCCATTGCGCGACAGTCATTACCGCGGCGCTCATGGCGATCTCGGTTGGCGGCTGTACATCATCAGCCGATTACGATCCGAAGATTCGCCGCGAGCGTTTGCTGGCGATCTACCCGCCGGGACAGACCAGTCGCGCGGACGTTCAAATGCGCTGGCAGGGTCTCAAGGCGGAGTTCACCGCGCTACGGCCAGCGGATGGTTGGGCAACGTTGGACAAACCGCGAGTTCGCGAACATGTTGGCGCCAGTGAGCAGCGGGTTGGAAAGCCGGTGCAGCGCGTGGATTGCTACGTCGGCCCGGACGGCATGTTGCGCCTGTGCTATTGCTGGTTCTACTACGATGAACGTGACAAGGTGCTGGATGCCGAGTGGCAGTATCATACTGATTGATGAGCGGCGGTTCGGCCGTGCGACATAACCAGCCGCACCGTGCGGGCGTCGCGGTCCTCGTGATTGGAAAGGCGGCTTGGTGCGCACCGGGCCGCTGAGCGTTTGTCGATTATGTGCCATGGAGCTCGGCCCTTACATTCGCGAGGGAAAGAACCGGTGTGACCTTTCACTGCTGTTCGCCGACGCTGGTGCCCTGCGGACGCTGGTGGAGCGGCTTGCAGAACCATTCGTTGGTCAGCGGGTGAGTCACGTCGCGGGAATCGATGCGCTGGGCTTCGCGTTGGCGGGTGCCGTTGCGGTGCGCCTCGGCGCTGGTTTCGTCCCGATTCGCAAGGGCTCGAAGGCGGCCTGGGCCGTCCGCTCCGTATCGTTCTCCGATTACAGTGGCGGCGAAAAGTCGCTTGAACTGGTCATGGACGTTCTAGGTCCCTCCGACCGAGTATTGATCGTGGACGACTGGTCGGAGACGGGCGCACAGCTCAAAGCAGCGGCGGAGCTATGTCGGTGGGCGGGTGCTACCGTCGTGGGGGCGGCGGTTCTCAATGCCGACGAGCCGGTCCGCGCGCGACCACCGGCGGGGATCGCGGTCTTGCATAGCGTGATCGCGTATTGAAGTGAATGGCAAACGCTGCAATGGACCGGGCCGGCGGAGCGTTCGTTGTGATTCGCAACCGTACCGGCGCGGGCCGGCCGGTGTATGTTGGACCGTTAGCCGTTGAGAAAACGATGCCAAAGGTGAATTCGGGATTTCTTGAATTTGTTCGCCTTGTCGTGAAGGGGGAGATTGACGCGGTGTCGCGCGAGTTGGCGGGGCACCCGGCTTTTGCCACGGCAGCGGCTGAGGTTGGGGCCACTCGCCGAGACGCATCGAGCTTCTTTTTCAGCGAGATCGCGCACTACCTTTATGCCGGCGACACGGCTCTGCATATGGCGGCGGCGGCGTTTGGGTGGGCGGTGGCGGAGGTGCTGGTTGAGCATGGGGCGGATTGGCGGGCGCGGAATCGGCGGGGGGCGCAGCCGCTGCACTATGCTGCGGACACGAATCACTTTGATCCGGCGGCGCAGGCGCGGATGATCGAGTATCTGTTGTCGGTGGGGGCCGATGCCAATGCGCTGGATAAGAGCGGCGTGGGGCCGCTGCATCGGGCGGTGCGGACGCGGTCGTTGGCTGCGGTGCGGGCGCTGTTGGATGGTGGGGCGAATCCGCGCGCGGCGAATAAGGGTGGGTCTACGCCTTTGCATCTTGCTGTGCAGAATACGGGGCGCGGGGGGAGCGGGTCGGAGCGGGCGCGCGAGCAGCAGGTGGGGATTATTCGGCTGCTGCTGGAATGGGGGGCGCGGGCTAGCGACAAGGACGGGCGCGGAAAGCGGGTGCGAGATGCGGCGGGGAGTGAGTGGATTGGGAGGTTGCTGGATGGTGGATTGGGGTAGTTGCTATGAGGAAAAAAGGAAGACGGGATGATTTCGACTAGGGGAGTCGTATTCGAAACAATCCGGGGCGGCGCTTTGGTCGCAAAGCTCCCGGCGCTCTGCCCCGGCGTGTTTGATCCTTGGCGCTTGCGGGAGAAGGAGGACGGGGCGCGGTTGGGTGGGGCGGGTTGGTTGACAAAAGGGGTTGGGGGAATCAGAACTGGCGGGTGAATATGGCTACTCAGGCGCTTACGATTTTTGTGAATCAGCGGTTTCCGGATGAGGGGGCGAATGCGCTTTTGGCGCGGTCGCTGGCGGGGGCGGGGCATCGGGTGGTTTATTCGGCGTCGTTGACGACTTCGAATTTGGCGGCTTCGTCGCATGATCCGGCGATTGGGGAGGCGGATGTGGCGTTTGGGCAGCCTGATCCTTTGGCGATTATGGGGGCTTCGAAGTTGCGGTGGGTGCAGCTTACTAGCGCGGGGTGGGATCGGTATGACCGGGGGGATTTGCGGGCGGCGCTTGGGGCGCGGGGGGCGATGGTGACTAATTCTTCTTCGGTGTATGAGGAGCCTTGCGCGGAGCATGTGGTGGCGATGATGATGTCGATGGCGCGGCGGTTGCCGGCGGCGCTGGAGAATCAGCGCGGGGGGCGGGGGTGGCCTGATCGGGAGATTCGGCGGGGGTCGCGGCTCCTGGTGGGGCAGACAGTGATTTTGCTTTCGTACGGGGCGATTGCTCGGCGGGTGGTGGAGTTGTTGGCGCCTTATCGGATGAACGTGATCGCGGTGCGGCGTAAACCGTCGGGAGATGAGGCGGTGCGGGTGGTGTCGGAGGGGGAGCTCGATGGGTTGTTGCCGCAGGCGGATCATGTGTTGAACATTTTGCCGGGGGGGGCGGCGACGAAGGGGTTTATGTCGGCGGAGCGGCTTGGGCGGATGAAGGCTGGGAGCTTTTTTTATAACATTGGGCGCGGGGGGACGGTGGATCAGGAGGCGCTGTTGGCGGCGCTGCGCGCGGGGCGGCTGGGGGGGGCTTATCTGGATGTGACGGACCCGGAGCCGCTACCGGCGGGGCATGGGTTATGGGGTGCGCCGAACTGTTTTATTACGCCACATACTGCCGGGGGGCATGCGGATGAGTTTTTGCGGTTGGTGGGGCATTTTCTGGGGAATCTGGAGCGGTTTGTGAAGGGGGAGGGGTTGGCGGATCGGGTGATTTGAGGTTGTTCGAGAATCACCGCGGAGGCGCGGAGGGCGCGGAGAAGAGAGGATGCTTGGTTTAGAGGGAGGGCAGGAGACGGGCGACTTCGATTTCGATCGCGCGGCCTTCGCCGGTGGAGAAGTGGACGATTTCGCCGGGCTTGAGGATAAACTCGCGGGCGTAGCTTTCGCTGGCGGGGCCTGCGGAGTCGGAGACTTCGACGACGCGGTCGATCAGGTTGATCAGGACGTACTGAGCGAATCCGGCGCGGGCGTAGATTCGTTTCTTGGTGAGACGATCGTGCTGGAGGGAACTGTCGGCCACCTCGATGATGCAGGGGACGTCAGCGGCGGCAGGATAGCGGTTTCGGTAGTCGCCGGGCGTGCCGCGCGTTATCGCACCATCGGGCTCGGGGGCGCTGTCGGGGGGGACGGCGACGGGTTGTTGTAAACTAACGTGGCAGTCGTATTTTTCTGCGCTATCGCCCAAAACAGCTGCGATATTCTTCACCGCCCAAACGTGATCGAAACCGACGGTCATGGGATCTTCTCCCGCCTTGCTTCGGTCCTTCCGGACGAGGAAGCCATCGAGCAACTCGATGGGTTCGCCCTCGGGGAGGATGCCGTTCTGGATCATGCGGATGTACTGGTCGAGTGTCAGTCCGACTACTGATGCGCCTTCAACGAGCTCGCGTAATTGTGCAGTGGACATCTTATTGCTCCGATGGGCATCTTAACTTAAGGGGATCAAAATGCCCACGAAATCGCCGGCGCCAGACAATAGTGCTATGATGCGCGGCGCATCGATAGTCGCAACGGGAGGTACATCAGCACTCCCCAAATCACGCAATACACGAGCGACTTCACGTCCCAATCGAGGTAAAGCACCAGTCCGATCAGCGATAATCCTGCCGCCCACATCACGAGCGAATATCCCAGCCGAATCCGCCATTCGCGCGCTGCATAGTCAAAGAACCATCCGGCGATCGCGAGAACGACACCTCCAAGGAGCGGCGCTATTCCAAAAAACCGCTCAATTACGTATCCGAAGAAATGATTGAAAATCGTGAACATCCGATGCTGAGAAACGAAAGCTGCGGCCGGTCGAGCGGACCGGCCGCAGTACGTGGATGCAGGCTAAACTCCATTACCGATCGAATTGCGCGTCGAAGGCGATGGCGCTGGGTTTGAAGTCGATTTTTTTTACGAAGGCGGCGGCTTCGGCGGCGCCGTGTTCCCGGTCCATTCGGCTGTCTTCCCATTCCACGCTTAGGGGACCTTGGTAGGCGATGTCGTTCAGGGCGACGATGATGTCTTCGAAGATGATGTCGCCGTGGCCCAGGGAGCGGAAGTCCCAGTAGCGGCGGGGGTCGGCGAAGCTGACGTGTCCGCCGAAGACGCCGACGGTGCCGTCGCCGTGGCCCCACCAGGCGTCCTTCATGTGGACGTGGAAGATGCGTTTGGGGAAGGCGCGGATGAACTTGACGTAATCGACGCCCTGGTAGCCGAGGTGGGAGGGGTCGTAGTTGAAGCCGAAGCGCTTGTGGCCCTTGACGGCTTCTACGGCGCGCTGGGCGGAGGCGGTGTCGAAGGCGATCTCGGTGGGGTGGACTTCGAGGGCGAAGTTGACGTCCTGCTTTTCGAATTCTTCGAGGATGGGGCCGAAGCGCTTGGCGAAATCGTCGAAGCCTTTTTGCCAGTATTTCTGGTCGGTGGGGGGGAAGGCGTAGATGCTGTGCCAGACGCTGGAGCCGGTGAAGCCGTTGACGACGGCGGGGAAGCTGACTTTATCGGGGGCGGCGTCGCGGAATTTGCGGGCGGCCTTGGCGGTGTCCTTCATGCGCTGGGCGGCGCGTTTGCGGACGCCTTCGGGTTCGCCGTCGCCCCAGACTTCGGGGGGGAGGATGGATTTGTGGCGCTCGTCGATGAGGTCGCAGACGGCTTGGCCGACGAGGTGGGCGGAGATTGCGAAGCACTGCAGGTCGTTGTCCTTGATGATTTCCCAGCGACCCTTGCAGTAGTTCTTGTCTTTGAGCGCTTTTTCCACGTCGAAGTGGTCGCCCCAACAGGCGAGCTCGACGCCGTCGTAGCCGAAGGATTTGGCTTTCTGGCAGATGGTTTCGAACGGCAGGTCCGCCCACTGACCGGTGAACAAGGTGACCGCACGGGCCATGTAAATCCTCCTCAGGATCGAATGGTAATGGTTAACGAAGAATCGCGGCGGGCAATCAGAACGCGGGGTTGGTAGAATGTCAATTCGCAGCGGAAACGGAACCAATTTCACAGGGTAGAGGGGTATATGCCGGTGTGGGTGAAACAAAGGATTGGGATGTGGCTTGGGGTGTTGTGCGCGCTGGCCGTGGTGCTGACTGGACCTGTGGCAACTGCGGCGGAAGTGAAGGGTGCGGGGACATTAGCCATCGACGATCCGACGCGCACGCGCGAGGTGTTTGACAAGCTGCTGCAACAGGGGACGAACGCGCTGGCGGCGGCGGAGTATTCGGCGGCGCTGGATACGCTGCTGGACGCGAAGGATATCTTTGAGAAAAAGATGCGGGCGAAGACGTCGGCGGTGGGGAGCCCGGAGCACGTGGCGCTGATGCATGGGCTGGCGCTGGCGTATCAGTTGACGCAGAAACCGGAGCGGGCGTCGCCTTTGTTTGAGAGCAATTCGCCTCTGGATCGGGCTTGCGCTTCGAAGGGTGTATCGCGGCAGTTGCTGATCACGCGGGCGACGCTCGATGCGACGCAGGGATATCTGGCGATGCGGACAGTGGTCAGCTTGACGAATTATCTCAAAGAGCATCCGGACGAGCTGGATAGCGAGATGCTGGATCTGCTGTTCACGGCGTTGCAGAAGGCGGACGAGCGGGTGACGAATCGGGCGCTGACGCTCGAGCCGTCGATGAAGCTGTACGAGGAGTTCAACACGCGGCTGGAGGCGACGCGGCCGGGGGAGCGGCGGTGGGGCGTGCAGTGGGTGAGCACGTCGCAGTTCGACAGCGAGATGAAGAAGCGGACGGCAGCGGTGAAGGTGTACGAGGCGGCGCAGGACAAATGGGAGCAGGCGCTGGATGGGGTGAAGGATGCGGAGCGGGCGCTGGAGGCGTCGAAGCGGAATGGGTATTACACGAAGGCGCGGGTGGACGCGGCGAGTAATAAGCTGGCGCGGGCGCGGGATGCTGCGTATGATAAGCAGAAGCTGATGGAGACGGCGCGGGCGGCGATTCCGGCGGTGCCGAGTTTGACCAAGGACGATTTCAAACGGCTGCTGACGCCGCACGATGTGGATGTGGTGGTGTCGAAGGCGGGGAAGACGGCGGTGGCGTCGGCTGACAATGGGAGCCGGGCGATTCCGTTCAGCCTGGGTGGGACGGGGGGTACGGCGAAGACGACGACGGTGACGGGCGGGGGTGGGGCGGGGACGGGTGGGTTGGTGTATCAACCGCCGCCTGCTGCGCCGCCTTCGCGGCGGACGTTTTCGCGATCTGCGACCGGGTTTGCGGCGGGGCCGGATTTAATTTTGACAACGGCGGCGGCGGTGAAGGGGGCGGGACGGGTGATGGTGGAGATTCCGGGGGCGCAGCCGCTGGAAGCGACGGTGGAGCGGACGGGGACGGAGGGACTGGCGCTGTTGCGCGTGAAGGGGCAGAAGGTTTCGTACCTAAATCTGGCGACGCAATTCGCTGGCGGAAATATCCAGTGCCCGGCGTTTCCGGAGGTTTCGGTGTTTGGGGTTACGATGGAGTCGATCACGGGGAAGGCGCTTAAGCCGACGGAGGAGGGGTGGAAGGTGGCGCTCAATAAGCATCCGCGGCTGCCGGGGGCTCCGCTGCTGGATGAGGGGGGGAATTTGGTGGGGATCGAGATGGGGGATCGGGATGATTTGCGGGATCGGTTGCCGGCTCTGCCGTTCGGGCGGATCCAGGCGTTCCTGGGCGCGGATGCGCCGGGGCAGCGGTGCGCGACCTCGAATGCGGCGGCGATCGTACAGATTACTGCGTCGTTTGAACGGTGAGTGACGCGCCGTGCAGCGGGACGCGCTGGGCGAGCCCAGCGGCTAAAAGTGGCGCGCGACGCAGTGTGGGTGGGTCAGTTGACAGCGCGCTTAATATCGTGCTTAATGCCTGATTCCGATCACAGCAGGAGTGGCGGAATTGGCAGACGCGCAGGACTTAGGATCATGTACAGAAAGGTGTAGGGGTTCTACACCCCTCTCCTTCATCAGAGGAACGAACGAGATGGAATCGACTGCGACGCGGAATCTAATCGTCTCGACGCTTGCATGCGTGCTCGGTGCCGGCGCGGCGCTGGCGGATGACGTTTACGTCCGCAGCGGCAAGGAGGCGGCGGAGCTTCCGCTGAAGAATATTACCGTCCGCTCGGTGAAGGATGGCGAACTTTACTTCACGATCAACACGCGGGAGACGCATCGGCCGGTGGGGGAAATCAGCCGCCTGGAACTGACCGGTGAGACGCAGTTCAACGCGGCGGAGAAGGCGTTCTCGGACGGGCGGGTGGCGAAGGATGAGGCGGTGGCGAAGGCGAAGTACGCTGAGGCGGTCACCGGATATACGGCGACGATCGGCTCGACGAACAAGCCTTGGTTGAAGGATTATGCGGCGCTGCGGATGCAGATCGCCGCGCCGCGGTCGGGGCGGTTCGATGCGGCGTTGACGGCTTGGAAAACGATGGTGGAGAAAGACCCGGCTTCGGCGATGAAGTCGAAGCCTTCGGTCGAGGGGATCGATGCGAAATCGCAGTACCTGGTCAACGGGGCCAGGGAATTGCTGGCGTCGGCGAACGCGGCGGGGAAGCCGGAGGTTCGCAAGGCTTATCTCGACTTGCTCGGCGACGTCCAGACGGCGATGGGGGATACGGAGGGGGCGATCAAGACGGCGGAGATGAAAGTGTCGCTTGGCGGGACGCCTGAGGAGATCGCGGAGCTGGCGGTGAAGCTGGCGGAGAATGACGTGACGAACAAGCGCTTCGACGCGGCGGCGGCGCGGCTGACTAAGGTGGACATGGCGGCGCTGTCGGACGGAGGGCGGGGGGAGGCGACGTATATTCTGGCGGAGTGCCGGGCGGCGAAGCTGCAACCGGGATCGCCGGCCGATGAGTGGAAGGACCTGGCGGTTGATTACATGAAGGTGGTGGCGGGCTATCCAACGAGCGCGAACGCGGGCGCGGCGTTATTGAAGGTGGCGGAGATCCACGAGACGCTGAAGGAGCCCGAGACGGCGCTGAAGATTTACCAGCAGGTGGCGCGCGAGCACGCCAATACCCCGGTCGGGCAGGCGGCGCAAAAGGGCGTCGAGCGCCTGGGCGGCAAGGGAGCGGCCGCCGCCAACGGCTGAGCCGCTGCTGCCGCCGCCTTCCGCGCGTGCGGCGGACGAGCGACCGATTACGAATCCGAGCATAGAATCCCATCCAATGACGAAATTCATCCGTAAGAATCAGAAGAAGGTACTGGCGATCTTTTCGGTCGGGCTGATGGTGGCGTTCGCGCTGCCGAGCATGACCTCGAACTCGCGGCGCACCGAGGCGAACATCGGATCGATCGACGGCGGCAAGGCGACGCTTGGGTCACGCGAGTACAACGCCTCCCGCGGCCAGTGGCTGGCGCTCAAGCGGCAGTTCGGCCCACGGGCGATCGCCGCGGTGCTGGGCGGGATTGACCGGGTTGACGAGAGCCTGGTGGTCAAAGTGCTGGGGGATCCGCAGAGCTCGGATCGGATCGACGAGTATGCGCAGATGGTGCAGCAGAACCCGATGTTCGCCCGGTTTCTCAATCAGGAGACCGGGATGCTGTATGAATCCGCGCGGGCGGGCAGCCCGGTGTTCGGGCAGATCGAGAACATCGAAGAGCTGTTCCCGCTGCTGGTGAAGGAAGCAACGTTGATGGGCGTGGGGGTGAACGGCGATCTGATCGAATCGATCCTGGCGGCGCGCGGGCTGACCCGCGACGCGGACCCGGAACTGTACGACTCGATGCACCAGGCGCTGCGCAGCCTGCTGATGGTGAACAATGCCGCGGCCCGCGCCGCGGCGGTGATCAAGGTCACGCAGCCGGAAGTGAAGAACCTGCTGGCGACGCAGCGGCAGCAGATCGCGGTGAACCTGGTCGAGTTCGCCGCGAAGGATTTCCTGGACAAGGTAGCCGCGCCGACGACGCAGCAGGTCCAGGAGCAGTTCGACAAGTACAAGAACAAGGAGGCGGGCGAGGGGCAGATGGACTTCGGGTACAAGTACCCAAACCGCGTGAAGTACGACGCGGTGCAGATCAATCGCGATGAAGTGAAGAAGGGCGCTGCGCCGGTCGAACTGGAGCAGATATGGGAGTACTACCTGCGGAACAAGGACAATGGGGAGTTTGTGAAGGACACCGGGCCGTCCACTCGGCCGGAGGATTCGTTCGCGCTGCGTCCGGGTCCGACGACGCGGCCGATGACGTTTGACGAGGCGAAGGAGAAGATCGTCACGCGGCTGACGAACGACCGCGTGGAGGAGCTGGCGACCAAGGTGCGGGATGCGGTTCGCAATACGATGAAGGCGGACTACGACGCGTATAAGGCGGCCTTTGCTGAGGCCAGCAAGGCGACGTCCACGACCGCGCCGACCACCAAGGTCGCGACGACCGGCCCGACGTTCGCTGCGCCTGCATCGTCGCTGGGCGTGCCGTACAACAGCTTCGATTACCTGAAGAAGCTGCGCGACAAGATCCAGGCGGATATGAAGGTGAGCGTGTCGATCGAGCAGCAGGACGGGTGGCAGACGCCCAAGTTGCTGGAAGAATCCAGGCTGGGGAAGGAATCATTCGCGACCGATGCCCGGTTGCCGCTGCCGTTTTACCTGGCGCGATTGCTCGAGCCATTCCTGACCGCTGAGGAGAAGAAGCAGGTGGCGATGGCGCGCGGTGACAATCGATCGGCTGCGGTCTGGGAACCGACGCCGGTGTTTCGCGACGCCAAGGACAACCTGTTGATCGCCCGCGCGACCGCGGCGGATCCGAGCCACGTTCCGCCGTCGGTGGATGAGGTGAAGGAAAAGGTGGCGGCGGACGTGAAGACGGCGGCGGCATTCGAGAAGGCGAAGCTGGCGGCGCAAGCGGCGCTGGACGCGGCCAAGAACAAATGGCTGCAGAGCGTTGCGAACGAGCAGGGGAAGCGGATGCTGAGCACGAGTTTGTTCAGCATTGCGGACGGCAGCCGCTCGGCGACGCCGGTGGCGGTGGATGAACTGAAGGGCGCGGCGCTGGACAGTTTCGTCCAAGGCTCGTTCAAGCTCCTGACGCTGCCGCCCCGTAGCGGCGAAGCGCCCCGGCCGGTGACTACGCAGCCGGCGACAACACAGGCCACTACGCAGAAGACGACGGCGGCGGCGACACGTCCGGTCGCGACGACGGGGCCGATGGTTTCGGCGGCTTTCAAGGATCATCCCGTCGGGCTGATCGAAGCGCCCGCTGACGGCAAGGTACTGGTCGCCGAGGTGGATCAGGTCAAGCCGGTCTGGACCAAGGATCACCAGGCGATGTGGGATACGGGCGTGGCATTTCAGGAGCGGAATGCGTTCGAGACGGCGCTGCGGTCGGCTTGGTTTGTTTATGACAATGTCGTTAAACGGCTTAGCTATGTTCCGGAGGAGAAGCGCGGCGATCGCAAGCCGCAGCAGCAGATGCCGCCGGTGAGTCCGTTTTAGTGGGGGGGTGGCGTCGCGAATAACGCTTTAGACGCGGCTCGCAAGCGAGCCGGCTAAACGGGGTCAATGTCGAGGAGGGTTGTTGGACTCGTCGCTTCGCAATCGCCTGACGTTTGGACCGATCATGCTGGCTGCCCTGCTGGGGTTGCTTTGCCTGGATCATTACGTGCAGGTCAAGACGCAGGCGGCGGGGATGGTGCGCGAGACGGACGATCGCGTGCTCTGGGCGCGGTGGCGGGATGCGTATCCGGAGAAGCCGGCCGTCCTGCCGAAGGAGCCGACGCCGATCAATTACGGGATCGGCGGGGTGGGGCTGCTGGTGCTGCTGATCATCATTTTGCCGCTGGCGACGGAAGAGGTCGCGCGGCTGTTCACGGCGGAGAACGTTCAGCCGTATCGCTTCATCTCCGCTGCGGGGAGCGGGTCTTTGGTGATCCACGCTTTCATGACGCAGTTCCCGACGTTTCAGCCGGTGGCTGCGTCGTCGATGGCGTTCATCATCGTCTTCGTGATGCTTTTTGCGGCGCTGCGGCGGGCATGGTCGCGGCAGACGCAGGGGGCAATTGTGCACATGGCTGGCACGGTGCTTTCGACGCTTTACCTGGGCGGGCTGGGGTGGTTTCTGATGGCGCTGCGGGTCAAGCACTCGTTCAAATCGAGCGGCGTGCAGGGGAGCACGATGATCGTGGTGATGATCCTGCTGGTGGTGAAGTTCACCGACATCGGCGCGTTCTTCGGCGGGAAGGCGATCGGGCGGCACAAGCTGATCCCGTGGCTAAGCCCGGGGAAGACGTGGGAGGGATTGATCTGCGGGATGCTGACCGCCGGCGCGGTGGGGGCGCTGCTGGCGCGGTGGATCAATCCGCCGGTTTACCCGCTGCCCTGGGAGAAGGGATTTATCTTCGGGATGATCATCGGAGGGATCGGGCAGTTGGGGGACTTGCTGGAATCGCTGATGAAGCGCGATGCGGAAGTGAAGGACAGCGGCAAGTTGGTGCCGGGGTTTGGGGGGATTCTTGATATCATCGACAGCCCGCTGCTGGCTGCGCCGTTTGCGTATTTGATGTTCAGCTTGTTTTAAGATTTCGGGAGGGCGGAACGGCGCACGGTCGAAACGCTCCCATTACTGTTGCTGAAGGTTCCCCTCATCGCCGTCCGGCTGCCCGCAGCAATTGATCCGCCCACGCCTCGTCCTCCGACAAGAGCGGCGGTATAGGCGGTTTGGAGTAGTCGATGTCGTCGTGACCGCCGGCGACGTAGACCCGCTCGATCAGCGGGTGGAGTCTCAAAACGATCGGCGCATCGGTCTCTCGGAGCGGGACATCGAGCGGTGGGATGGGTGCGCGGAGGGCTACGGGATAAACCTTCCATTCCTCAGGCATTACGGCCGGTCGAACCGCGACGTACCAGGCGGCGCGTCGCTCGAGCGGCATGTCGTTCTCCGTAACGGTCAGTCGCCCGCGCGGGCTTCGGAGGAGGTCGATCTCCACGACGTTCACGTCGCCGGCGGCGTAATCCCTCAATTTCCGGCGATACTCTTCGTTCAACCGACCGGGGCTTTTGTTCCACGGGCTGAGCACCTCGATTGCCGTGACCACCCGATTGCCGTTGGTGACGTCCACGATCTGCAGGAAACGATCCACTTGGGGTTCATCGAAGAACCGTACGGTAAATGGCTCGGGAATGGCCACGGTGGCGACGGCACCCCCTGCGGCGGGTTGAGGACGGCCAATGTCGACGACCGCCACGTCGGGCCGGTAGCGCGAGATCGGTTCACCCCCCGCATCTTCGAGTACGACGCGTTCCTCCGTTCGCGCGCGCAGCCCGTTGGGAAGCTCGGGCTGCAATGCCTCCTTGATTGCGAATAGCAGGCTCGCGTGGACGTCCGACCACCGCGCTTCCAAATATGGGTCCATGCCGGGAAAGGGGCTCTTCATCGCGGTTCATTATAGCAGGAACGGCTTGCACCGGCGCGAACGGGATCTGACAATGGCTGGCTCACTTCCAAGGAGCAATTGCCGATGGAAAACGCATCGCCCACCCGTCGAGACGTCATTGCCGCCAGTGCCATGCTGGCCGTCGGGGTCGCCAGCCCTTGGGCCGGGGCCGCCGCCGTTGCACCTCATCTCGACCTTCCGCCTGAGGATTTCAAGGTTTCGAACAATCGCATCCACCAGTCGGCGATGGGGTCGGTGCTAACGATTCCGCCGGATGTGCTCATCGACGCCTGTCACAAGATGGGAATGCCGGCCGTCGAATCGATCGGCAATGACCCCAAGCGCCTGGCGCGGGTGCGCGGGCTGGGGATGCACCTGGGGTACATCGGCAGCCACGGTTTTGCCAAGGGGCCGCTGGACCCCGCGAACCACGCGGAGTGCGAGGCGAAGCTGCGCGCGGGGATCGACCTGGCGGCGCAGTTCGACAGTCAGAACGTCATCACGTTTACCGGATATCGCGTGGCGGGTATCTCCGACGAGCAGGCGAAGCGGAACTGCGTCGAGTTCTGGAAAAAGATCATCCCGTACGCCGAGGAGAAGAAGGTCAACCTGATCCTGGAGATCCTCAACACGCGCGACGACACGCATCCGATGAAGGGGCACCCGGGGTATTTTGGGAATGACGTGGAGCTTTGCGTCGATCTGATCAAGCGGGTCGATTCGCCGCGGATGAAGCTCCTGTTTGACATCTACCACGTGCAGATCATGAACGGTGACGTGATCCGGCGGATCCGCCAGCACAAGGATTACATCGCCCACGTGCACACCGCGGGCGTGCCGGGACGGTGTGAGCTGGACGACACGCAGGAGCTGAATTATCCGTCGGTCATGCGGGCGCTGCTCGAGATCGGGTACACCGGTTTTGTTGCGCAGGAGTTCATCCCGACGTGGCCGGACAAGGTGGCGGCGTTGCGTCACGCGGTACGGGTTTGCGATGTCTGAAGTAATGCCAGCCCTGCCGCGACGTCTCAACTTTCAGGCCCGATAAGCCGAAAAGAAGAGGTATCGTCTTGTGCCTCTGAGTTCGCCTGTGGATACCCCAGCCGCCGTGGGGTACGGTAATGGCCAGCGTGACGCAAACCCAACCTGACATCCCGCTCATCGTTTCGGACACTGCATTGCGGAGTGATGCGGCGCCGGAGGTTTCGGTGGTCATGCCGTGCTTGAACGAGGCGGATACGCTGGCGGTTTGCATCGGCAAGGCGCTCAAGGCGTTTGCGGCGGCTGGGATTCAGGGCGAGGTGATCATCGCCGACAATGGCAGCACGGACGGCTCACAGGCGATCGCCACCGCGGCGGGCGCGCGGGTGGTCCCCGTTCCGTATCGCGGGTATGGGAACGCGCTGATGGGCGGCATCGCGGCGGCGCGCGGACGATACATCGTGATGGGGGATGCGGATGATTCTTATGACTTTGGCGAGGTGCCGCGGATCGTGGCGCGGCTGCGCGAGGGATACGCGCTGGTGCAGGGGTGCCGGCTTGAAACGGGGGGCGGGACGGTGATGCCGGGGGCGATGCCGTTCCTTCATCGGTGGTTGGGGAACCCGATGTTTTCGTGGCTGGCGCGGTGGTGGTTTCGGACGCCGATCCACGACATTTATTGCGGGCTTCGCGGGTTCACGAAGGAGATGTACGAGCGCCTGGACCAGCGCTGCACGGGGATGGAATTCGCCACCGAGATGATCATCAAGGCGAGCTTGTATGGTGAGCGCATCGCTGAGGTGCCGATCACGCTGCACCCGGATGGCCGTAAGGCGCACAAGCCGCATTTGAAGACGTTTCGGGATGGCTGGCGGACGCTGCGATTCTTCCTGCTCTACAGCCCGCGCTGGCTGTTTTTAATGCCGGGGCTGCTGATGATCCTGGTCGGGCTGATCGGTTACGCGGTGGCGATGCCGGGCCTGCGGATCCATGGAATCACGTTCGACGCGCACACGATGTTGTTCGCGAGCGTCGCGATCCTTTGCGGGTATCAGTCGGTGGTTTTCGCGGTGTTCACCAAAATGTTTGCGATCGTCGAGAACCTGATGCCCGAGACGCCGAACATGAACCGGCTGTTTAAGGTGTTTACGCTTGAGCGCGGGTTATTCGCAGGGGTGCTGATGCTGGTCATCGGGATGTCGCTGCTGATCTCGGCGGTGTGGCTTTGGTGGGATCGCAAGTTCGGGAACCTGGATTATGCGAAGACGATGCGCGTGGTGGTGCCGGGGGCGACGCTGACGGCGCTGGGGTTTCAGACGGTGCTGTCGAGCTTTTTCATGAGCGTTTTGGGACTGAGGCGGCGATGACGTTTCCCACCGTGACGCCGGCTGGGAGCGGGAAGCCGTTGATTGCTCCGAAACTGATCCCCGTGCTCACCGCAATGCTGGCGGTGGTCGGCGTGCAGTTTTGGTTAATCGCGTGCGACGGACTGTGGGGTCAGACGCGGCAGCTCTGGACGGTGGCGAGCGCGGCGGTGTTGGCCGGCGTCGCAGTGGGCGTTCCGCGCGTGCGCACGCTACTGGTTCGGACGCTGGAATTGCTTCGCTCGCCCACGCCACGGCAGCAATGCGCGATCGCGCTGGGCGTCAGCCTGGTGGCCGGGGGCTATCTTTTTTTCACCGCCCGTCACCAGGGACGTGAATTTGCGCCGGTCGTGCAGGATGAATACAGCTACCTCATCCAGGCTCACATGATTGCGCAGGGGCGGTTGTGGATGCCTCGCCACGAGGTGGCAGATGCGTTCGATACTTTCCACGTCATCTCCGATCCGGTTTACGCCTCGAAATATTTCCCGGGGCCCGGGCTTGCGATAGCGCTGGCGCTAAAGCTGGGCCTCGCGCCCTGGGTGCCGTCGCTGGCGCTGACGTCGATTGCGGCGGGGCTGTTTTACCTTCTGCTGACCAGGCTGCTCGACGGATGGGGTGGACTGCTGGGCGTGGTGCTCCTGTTGTCGGTGAGGATGGTTCGCCGGTTGTCGGTGGCGTACATGTCTCAGCCGCTGTTCCTGGTCCTGATGCTGAGCGCCGTGTTGGGATACCTTTGTTGGCGACGGCAATTGCGGAGCGGGCGGCCTGGATATGGCTGGATGGCGGCGATCTGCTCATTCGTCGGCGGCGCCGCCATCACGCGGCCGCTCGATGCGCTTTGCTTTGCGATCCCGGTGGCCGTCGCGATCCTGTTCGAGTTTCGCTCACTCCGGCCTCGCCGAATTGCCGCAACGATAACCTTTGGAATCGTCGCCATCGCCCCGTTCGCGGCGTTCCAACTCTTCGTCAATCGAGGGATCACCGGCTACTGGCTCGAGACGCCCTGGAGCTATTATGCCCAACATGATGACTCGTACGACGCGCTGGGTTGGCGTCCGATTACGCCGGACGTACACACGCGATCGGTCGTTCCGCAGAAACGACTGGCGGAGGAAATGTTCACGATCCCGGGGCATCGCAAACGTCTCGAAACTCCATTTTTCCAATTGCTTCTTCACAAGCGACTGCAATATGTACTGGACGATGCGTTGCCATGGACGCCACTCGCCGCGTTCATCCCCATGGGTATCCTCGCGCTGCGGCGAGCGGGCGCGTTGACGTTTTGGTTGGGCTTGCCGCTGTTTGTGCTGGCTTACACCTGCCACACCGTTTACCTCTCCCATTACGTCGTCGCCATTGCGCCGGCCGTGATCTTCGCGGTGCTAGCCGGCGCCTGGGCGATGGCGGCGGCTTTTCGCGCAGGAGCGGGGGGCGCGGTATCTGTCGTACTGTCGGCCGTTTTACTTTCGGCGGCGGTGACGGCGTTCCCGGAGGTCAGTGGCAGCCAGGACGGCGACGATTTTGAAGGCTCCGAATACCTGCGTTCGATTGACCGCAAATTGGATGGGCTGGCGGATCGGAACTCGCTCGTCCTGTTCCGATTTGGGGAAGAGGACAACCCGCTGGTGGAGCCGGTTTACAATTCGGGGGTCGCGTGGCCGGATGACGCCCGCGTCATTCGGGCGCATGATCTTGGGAATGTCGCCAACCTCAAGTTGTTCGAGTACTACGCGCGTCGCGATCCGAGCCGCCGAGTCTATCGATACGACCGCGCGCGTGACGTGGATGCGCTGCAATATCTGGGTACGGTGCAAGAACTCGCTGCGCGAGCGCGGGAGGTTGAATGATGACGCCGGCATCTACAACCTATTCCCCGCGGCACACAACCAAGCCGAAAGCCGGGTCACTGCGACAGTTCACGGCACTGCTCCTGCTGGCCATCGGGGTGCAGGCTTGGATTGTGCTTGGGCGGACGCAATTGGGCGAGCGACGGCAAATCGTCGCGGCGGTGATAGCGGTGGCGATTGCCGTGGTGATGTGGTGCGTGCGGCCCTGGCGGGATTTGGTCGCGCGGCTGTCGGAGCGCATCGCGAATCCTTCGCGGCGGGGGCGGCTGTTGACGGCGATGATCGTCACGCTCGTGTCGATCGCTTACCTCTTCTTGACGGCTCGGCATCAGCGTCGGGATTTTTCGCCAATGCTGCATGATGAGTATTGCTATCTGATCCAGTCGAAGATAGTGGCGGGCGGGCACCTGTGGCTGGCGAAGCATGAATTGTCGGACTTTTTCGATACGTTTCACCTGATTACCGATCGGGTTTACGCGTCGAAGTATGGGCCGGGGACGGCGCTGTTTTATGCGCCGGCGGCGCTTCTTCACCTGCCGGCTTGGTTGACGCCGTTGCTGCTGTCGGGGCTGGCGGTGGGGTTGATGTATTTGCTGGCGACGGAACTGTTCGACGGCGCATCCGGACTGTTGGCGGCGCTGCTGCTGCTTTCGCTGGGCATCTTTCGGCGGACGTCGATCATGGTGATGTCGCAGGCGCCTATGCTGGCGCTGGCGCTGCTGGCGGTACTGGCGTTTGTTTACTG
>JAQGHM010000106.1 GCA_028291615.1 Phycisphaerales bacterium
TCTCGTCGGCCCCGCATCGAGCGACCTTTGACAACGCCCTTGATGATTCCGATCTTCAGGTCGTTCATGCCGCTCTGGTTGGGTTGCGAGACCGCCTTGACGACGCCGCGCCAGTATCCCGCCGCGTGATTGCGCTCGCCCGCGGAGCGGATCGCCTGCTGCGCCAGACGGCGATTCAGCTTCTGGCGTCGAGGTTGCCATATGCCGAGGTTCAGAATCTCTGCGAGTCCGGCGATGCCGCTGATCGTCTCGTCGGCATTCTGGTGGCAGGACAGCGGCTGACCGTTCCACCGCTGACGGGCCCGTTGCCCGACGACTGGCCGGTCACCCCGATGAAGAACGCTGTTCCCTATGTCGGCGAAACCGTCGAGTTCATATCGGGCAACTTCACCATCGCCGACAGTTGGGCGAAGCGGTCGAGATCAACTGACGAAGAGAAGCTTTTCGCGTTGCTGGAGCGCCGGCTCGATGATGCGGCCCAGGACAACGCCAAACAAGCGGCATTTTTCCTTCGGCTCCTGAATGATCCGCGCACAGACGCCCGCTGCACCGTAATCCTCGGGTTGCCGGCCGAAACAATCGCGAAAGCCAAACCTCTCAAAGGAGCCACCAGCACCGGCATCACCGAACTGCCGGAAGTATTCAAAGCCGTTGACTGGCCCAAGGAGGTGATTCACGGCGATCCCGTTGCGGGCGCCAAGCTTTTCACCGATCGAGGCTGCGCGGCGTGCCATGCGTCGAAATCCGGAGATGTCGGCGGCGGTGGACCGTCCCTCATCGGCGCGGGTACTCGATTTACCGTCCCCTACCTCGTCGAGTCCGTCATTACACCGAATAAGACGGTATCACCCATCTTTAAGTGGACGATGGTGACGAAGAAAGATGGCGATGATGTTGCCGGACTGATAACGAGCGAAACGGGCGCTGAGCTTGAGCTCCTTCTTCCCTCAGCGATCCGCGAGACGATCAAGAAGTCTGATATTGCCAAACGCGAGCTTCAGGATCGCTCGCCAATGCCCGAAGGCCTGATCGTAAACCCGACTGAACTGCGCGATCTTCTCGCGTATCTCGCGACTTTGAAGGAGGACAAGTGAAGTCTCATGCCGTCCGCGCCGCCGTCGTCGGCTGCGGATACTGCGGCCCCGCCTGATTTCCCCCCGATGTCGTCGATGACGACGGATACGCGATCCGCCCGTGATAGATCCCCAGCAGCGTTTTCGTCAGCGACCGCTCGATCAGCTCCAGCTCCCTGAACGTCAAATCGCACTCGTCAAACTGCCCATCGTGCAGCCGCTTCATCGCCAGCTCGTGCACCAGCGCTTCGATCCGGCTCGCGTTGGGCTCGGGCATCGCGCGCACCGCCGATTCCACCGCGTCGCAGATCATCAGGATCGCGATCTCCTTGCTCTTGGGCTTGGGCCCCGCGTAACGATACTGCGTTTCAGAAACGCTCGGCCCCTCAGCATTGTCCTTCCCTTGCCGCGTGCACGCCTGATGATAAAAGTATTCAATCAGCGTCGTCCCGTGATGCTGCTGGATGAACGGCAAAATGCTCGCCGGCAGGTTGTACTCCTTCGCCAGCTCGATCCCATCCTTCACGTGCCCGATGATGATCAGCAGCGACACGCTCGGCGATAAATTGATGTGCCGGTTCCGCCCGTCCGCCTGGTTCTCGATGAAGTAATCCGCCTTGTTGATCTTCCCCACGTCGTGGTAGTACGCCGCCACGCGGCAGAGCAGCGAGTTCGCTCCGATCGCCTCCGCCGCCGACTCCGCCAACGTCGCCACCTGCAAGCTGTGGTTGTACGTGCCCGGCGCTTCGATCGCCAGACGCCGCAGCAGCGGCTGGCTCGCGTCCGCCAGCTCAAGCAGCGTCATCGACGTCGTGATTCTGAACGACTTCTCCACGAACGGCAAAATCCCCAGCACCACAAACCCCACCGCCAGCCCCGCCGCGCCGCTGTACAGACAATACTTCGCGATGAACGGCACCGGATCCAGAGAGACCGCCCCCGCCGCCGCCGTCGCCACCATCATCGCCAGCGCCGTCGCCCCACCCACTTCGATCAGCTTGCTCCGCGTGCGAATCTCATCCAGCATCAGGCAGCACGTGAACACGCCCACCCACAGGATGATGTAGAACCCAACGCCCTGATCCAGCGCCAGCGTCACCAGCAACCCGTGCATGCTCGCGATGCCGATCGCGAATCGCTGGTCGTACGCCATCGTCATCGTCATCGCCACCAGGATCGTTGGCGCGAGTCCGAAGATGTAAAGCGGCCCCGTCCCGATCGCCGCCAACTGCGCCAGTAGCAGCATCGAGATCAAGAGCGCCCCGATCGCGATCCCGCGCACGTTGTTCCGCACGATTCGCCCGTGATACCGGTAGATGTAAACCGACAGCACCGCCGTGATCAGCATCACCAGCCCCGCCAGCCCCATCTTCGACTTCAGCGCCTGCCGCCCAAGCTGCCGGATAAACTGCTCCTTCTCCGCCCGCAGCACCTGCCAGTTCATCTCGCTCAGCACGCGGTTCCCCAACACCAGCGGCTGATTCCGAATGTACTTGACCGTCGCCTCCGACGCCGGCACGCCCTGTGCCGCCAAATTCTGCGCTTCCAACGTCGCGTTCTCATCCAGCACGTGCGTCGGCTTCAGCGTCTGCAGCGAAAACACCACCAGCTTGGGCGCCAGCGCCGGCGCAAAGTAAAAATGCTTCCCCGCCACCGCGTTAAGCTGATCGCGCAGCTCCTTGTTCGCCCCCTCCGCCAGCGTTTCATCCGGCTTCATGGCCGGGTGATCCGCCACCTGGATCATCACGAAACGCTGGTTCCCCCGCGAAAGCTCCGTCTCCCGCTGCGCCGCTGGTAGTACGACCAGCGGACGCAGGTCCTTGATGAAATCTTCCACCGCCTTGAGATACTTCGACTTCTCCGTCGGTAACTTATACTGCCGCAGGATGTTCAAGATCCCGTCGCTCCCCGGCGCAACCTGCAGCGCCGTCGCCAGACTCGCCGGCAATTGCGACACGTCCTTGTCCCCCACGCGCTCGGGCAACTCCGACAGGGCCGCCTGCAAGTCCCCCCACGCGTCCCCGTTGGCCTTGAAAACGTGCGGCTGGCTCTCCCGCTTTTCCTGCTTGACCTTCGTCAGCCGTTCCTGATCCGTGAAATTGAAATCCACCCGGCTCAGCACGTCCTGCGGCACGTACTGCCCCGGCTTGTACGGCACCGCGCTGTCGCGCAGCATCACGATCGCCGAAGCCGCCAGCGCAAACACCACCGCCACGCCCAACGAGCCAATGACGCCCCGCGCCTTCAATTCGGTGTAAAGGCTTCCCCCCAGGTCCGGACGATTCTTCCGGACCTCGGTTCGACGTGCTCCGTATTTTCGAGACCAGAACATACGTTCTTCTACCGGCTACTGACTACCGCTGCTTATCTCGCTCGTACGCGTCAACGATGTTCTGCACCAACCGGTGCCGGACAATGTCGCCGCGCTCCAACTCCACCGTCGCGATATTCTTGATCCCCCGGAGCTTCTCCAGGGCATCCTCCAGACCGCTCTCCTGGTTCGGCGGCAGGTCGACCTGCGTCGGATCGCCGGTGATGATCATCTTCGAGTCATGTCCCAGCCTTGTCAAAAACATCAACATCTGTGACGACGTCGTGTTCTGCGCCTCGTCCAGGATGATGATGCTGTCGTTCAGCGTCCGCCCGCGCATGAACGCCAGCGGGATCACTTCGATCACGTCGTTCACCATGAACCGCTTCACCTGCTCGAAGTCGATCATGTCATGCAGCGCATCGAACAGTGGCCGCAGGTACGGGTTCACCTTCGCCTGCAAGTCCCCCGGCAAAAACCCCAGCCGCTCCCCCGCCTCCACCGCCGGCCGCGCCAGCACGATCCGCTTCGCCTGCCCGCTCCGCAGCATGCTCGCCGCCACCGCCACCGCCAGGTAAGTCTTCCCCGTCCCCGCCGGCCCGACGCAGAACGTCAAATCGTTCTTCAACATCGCGTCGATATATCGCCTTTGCCCTGCCGTCTTCGCCTTGATCGCGTGCCCCTTCGAGTAGACCTCGATCTCCCCATCCACGCGCTCGCGAAGCTCGTGCGCCGCCTCGGTAATCGCCGCCCCGACGTCCTCGGTGCTAAGCCAATCCTGCCGCCGCAGCTTCTTCTGCATCTGGTCCAGCACCGCCGCCGCCTTACTGACTTGCGCGTTCTCTCCCGAGATGCGCAGCTCATCCTCCCGGCTGACCAGTTGGACGCCGAACGCATCTCGGATCATGCGCAAATACCGGTCGGCCGAGCCGAAAAGTGCCAGCTTCTTATCAGGTTGTTCCAGGGAAATGTTGAGGTTCACAGCTTTGTGCGGGTCGCGCGTTGAATCAAGAAAGATATATCACGGGCCGGCACATCACCAAGCGTTAGCCCGGCAAGCGCCGGCCCGTTCTCGGGTTCAAAAGTTGTCTCTGATGGGTAATTGTCCCACTGCGGCCAAGAAAAGTCGAGAGAAACGCGATTTTCTCATAACTGATGATAGGCCCGATGCTTGCCTATTTCTTTTCCGACAGTTTCTTGCGGAGTTCACCCACCGAAGTGTTAAGCCCCTCGCTCAACGCCGGATGCTTCTCGTTCAGCACCAGGTCAACATATCCCCCCACAATGCCCAGCTTACGCGGACCCGCAACGAACTTTCCTCCCGCGATTTCCTTCACCAGATCAAAGTAAGCCTTGGGAACATCCAGCACCACGCTCCCCAGTATCACGTCCGGCGCAATCGCATTCTGATTCGAATTACACCCAAACGCGAACGCCGGCGAACCCGATTTCGCCTTCGCCTGCACCGCCTGAAAAACCCCGATCGAAGCCGCATCGACATTCTGATAAATCACGTCCGCCCCCGCGCTCATCGCGTTCTCCGCCGCCTCCCGCGCCAGCACCGGCGAATCCCAACTGTTCGTCCAAAGCGCCGGCAAAACCTCCACCCCCGCGCCCGCCTCCTTCACCCCCGCCGCGAGCCCCGCATAACACTCCTCCAGAGGCCCCACCTTCATCGCCCCCACAAACGCCGCCTTCTTGCTCCGGCTAACCTTCCCCGCCACATATCCCACCAGCGTAGAAGCATCCCGAGTCATGAACTCCACCGCCGTCGCCCCTTTGATATCCACCGGACACCCGCCGACGATGATCCGCACCTTAGGATAAGTCCGAGCCGCCTGCACCGCCGCCTTCTCAAACTCTCCCCCATGACAAATGATCACGTCATACCCATCTTCAGCGAAGTTTGAAATCTGGTTATAGAAGTCGGAGGACTTAACATTGGTCACGGCCTTGGTGCTTGCCTTAAGCTCCTTGCGAATCTGATCGAGCCCTTCCCGCGCCATCTGGTTCCAACCTTTGTCGGTGTCGGAACCAGGGAGGATCAATGCAACACGCATTTCGGCCCTGACGACGGCAGCGGGAAAAACAAGGCTCAGAAATAGAAAAATCCGGCTGCAAGTGATCGACATGCTTCTTCCTTTTCAGCCCGCTTCTTCAGCGAGCTGTAATTTAAATCGTCTCGGATGCGTCGTTCTACCAGCCATCTAAGACCAACGGGTCCGTCTTTAGGAGCAACGGTGGTTCGATCATCTGATCATTGCCTGCCGGTCGTATACCGACCGCGCCCAAAGGTTTCGCGTGACGTCCGCTGCCTATACCTGCTCGAAGCCCTCGAGCCGCGCGTCCTATTGGCCACTGCGCCGGTCATACCGACTCCGTCCGGATTTCAGACCCCGTTGGTTCGCCCGAGCAGCGACGGGATCATCCTCGGAGCCTCGTTCACAGATTTGTCGGGAATCTATCTCGCCCGGTTGAACGAAGATGGTACGCCGGACTCGTCGTTTGGCAACGACGGCGCCGCGGTGATCCAAGGCGTGGGGCCTTTGGCGCAGATGCTGGTGCAACCGGACGGGAAAGTGCTCGTCCTGACGATCGGGCTGCGCGACGGCGTGGGGAGCCTCCTGCGCTTCGACCGGGACGGAACCTCCGATTCGACGTTCGGCCAGGACGGACGTGTTGCACTGATCGACGCCAGCGCGAACTGGTGGTACCAATCGGGCGACCTGGCGCTCACGTCCGACGGCCGTATTATCGTCGCGCAAGCGCTGACCGATCCAGAAGGATACGCCGACGACGTCGGGATTTTCCAGTTCACCTCCACCGGTCACCCCGACCAATCGTTCGGAACCGACGGCCTCACGCGCGTCCGCTGTCCGATCGACTTTTACTGGGTTGGCGACATTGCCATCGGGGGAGACGGAGGTATCTCCGTCTTAGCGGCCCCGTGGACCTTTGCCATTTACGTCGTTCGAACCGATTCGGCTGGCAGGCCCGATTCGCATTTGGGAAGCGGAGGCCTCACCATCGTCGATGACTCCACGGCGCCCTATCACATGTTCGTTTTGGCGGGCGATGGCGACGGGCTTCTCTCGGTCGATACAGCGGGTTATGCGGACGGTTTGGTCGTGCATCGGTTAATGACCGACGGCCAGCCCAATCGGTCCTTCGCCAGTGAAGGCGTCACCGTCCTCGATACCGGTAAGCCAATCGCGCTCTGGGCCGGAATCATGCAACTCGAGGATCAACGCGTCGTGTTCTTCTGCCGTCGCGGGGGCTGGAGTTGGAGTTCCTCCACAATCGTCGAGATGAATCGGGATGGCTCGCTCGACCAGAACTTCGGTGCCGGAACGGGCTTTGTCGATCTGCCGCATCCCGGCCAGTACTGGGAAGGCGTCCAGATGGACGCGGCAACGGATGCCCGCGGCCGCATCATCACCGCCACCGTCTTGGGTACGGGATACGGGATGAATGGCCCACTGCAATTCCAGGTTCTTCGCTTCGAGCCCGACGGCAGTCTGGACTTGTCCTTCGGTTCACAGGCAAGCGTTCTTCTGGACGTGGCAGACCTGAAGGGGCCTCCCCCTATCACCAGCCCAGAGCCCGATCCCGAACCTGATCCGATTGAGACGCCCTCCCCCGTGGTCTCCGACCTACCGGCGGATTCTTCCAGCTTCGGAGGCGGGGAACAAAGCGTGTCGGTCCCCGCGGCCTTGCCGCCGCCCCCGACCGGTCCACAAATCATCGAGTCCGCCAATGGGAATCTCGTCGGATTGTTCCGCACTGACGGGCCACTTCTCGGAACAGCCACCGAAGATTTGCTCGACGGCTGAATCGATCAGGCTCGACCCCCCGCGCCGCCCCACCGCGCACCTCCCCCAATCCCAAAAATAAAAAAAACTTCCCGCGATCCCAGCTCAAAAACCCACATTTCACCCCGCGCGATGCGCAAACGTGGTCCCCAACGCGCACCACCGCCAGTAATCGGGAGGCCCGATATGCGCACCTACAACCCGAGCATGCACGCCCGCGCCAAGACCCGGCAACGCGCGCCAAACGCTGCCAAACCACGCCATCTAGCCCGCCGGTGCAAAACGAAGCCAACTTTCCCCTCTGTGTCTCTGCGCCTCTGTGTCACATTCGCAAACGTGCGCGCGCCGGCGCAAAACGAACCCACTTCCGCCCCGCTCCCCTCACCGCCCCGCGTTCGCCTGCATCAGCGCCAGCACCTCAGCCCGGCTCGACGGGTTCTCCTTGAAGATGCCGCGCAGCGCGCTGGTCACCATCACCGCCCCATGCTTCTTCGCCCCGCGGATCGTCATGCACGTGTGCGTCGCCTCGATCACGCACGCCGCGCCCAGCGGCTGCAATTCGTCCATCAGCGCGTCGGCAATCTGCGTAGTCAGCCGCTCCTGCACCTGCGGCCGCCGCGCATACCCCTCCACCAGCCGCGCCAGCTTCGACAGCCCGACCACCTTCCCATCCGGCAGATAAGCCACGTGCGCCTTCCCCGTGAACGGGAGCAAATGATGCTCGCACAGCGAATGAAACTCGATATCCCGCAGCAGCACCACCTCGTCATACCGTTCGTTGAAGACGGTCTTCAGATGCCGCTTGGGATCTTCCTGCAACCCCGCCATCAGCTCCCCATACGCGCGAGCCACGCGGTTGGGCGTCTTCAAAAGCCCCTCGCGGTCCGGATCTTCCCCCACGGCCAGCAGGATCTCGCGCACCGCCTTTTCAATGCGCTTGATGTCCACTTTTGCGTCAGGCAGATGCGAGCTGGGGACTGGGTCGCTGGCGTCGCCGTGGTCGTGTTCCGAGCCGTGCATAGGGCGTGGGTTTGGCATTGTGGTTCCTTACGATCGGTAAAGAGTGCGCGGGATTATAGCCGTGTGCCTTCACTCAGCCGGCATTGCTTTCTTTGCGGGAGTTTTTGTCGGATCGTGCTGCGGCTTGGCGGGATCGTAACTGGGATTGGGCGTTGGCATCTGGGCGTTCACCTGTGAGCGCCAGGCGTGGAGTTTGGCGCGGAGTTCGTTGGATTTATCGGGAAGGGTGGCGGTGAGGTCATGCTGTTCGCCGATGTCGGCCGCAAGGTCGTAGAGTTCCGTGTGCATGTCGTCGAAAAATTCGACGAGTCGGTAGTCGCCCGAGCGGATCGCGCCGTAAGGCATGCTGCCGCCGAGCTGGTAATGCTGGTGATGAGGGTAATGCCAGAACAGGTCGCGCGGCTCGAGCCCCTTCTGGTTCAGCAGGGGGGTAAGACTGACGCCGTCGGAGCGGTGTCCGACCTTGTCGGGGAGGCCGGCCATTTCCAGCAGCGTGGGATAGAAGTCGGCGCTGATCGTGGGCGTGCCGGATGCGCTGCCCGCTTGAGTGACGCCCGGCCAGTAGACGATCAGCGGCACGCGAACGCCCCCTTCGTAGGCCGAACCCTTCCCGGCGCGGAGTGGAAGATTCGATGTCGTAGGCACGCGGCCGCCGTTGTCGGACGTGAAGATGACGATCGTACGATCCGCGAGGCCCTGATCGACGAGAGCTTTGCGGACGCGGGCGACGGTCTGGTCCATCGGTTCGATCATGGCGGCGTAATTCACATTGCGCTGCTTGAGGTTGGGGTTGAGCTTCTTGCGATATTTCGCAGCAAGATCCGCGCGGCCCTGAATAGGCGTGTGGACGGCGAAGTGGGCGAGGTAGAGGAAGAAGGGCCGATCCTTGGAGCGTTCAATGAACCTGACGGCCTCGTCACCGAGACGGTCGGTGAGATACTCGCCGTCCTTTCCCTCCGGAAGGGTCGCGATCTTCCACGGAGCGAAGTAACTCGTGGGCGAAGGCGCGGACGTGCCGGCGATATTGAGATCAAAGCCGTGCTTCTCCGGATAGTAAGGCTCGTCGCCGAGGTGCCACTTGCCGATGCACGCGGTCGCGTAACCCGCGGAGCGCAACACATCAGCGATCGTCGTCTCTTCGAGCGGCAGTTGCTTGGTCCAGTCGGGAACGAGCATCTTCGGATTGGCGGGCATCTGCCCGGGAATCCAGTCGGTGATGTGAAGCCGCGCAGGGTATTTGCCGGTGAGAATGCATGCGCGGGTGGGCGAACAGACGGTGCAGGCCGAGTAGTTCTGCGTGAACCGCATGCCCTCTTTGGCCAGTTGGTCGAGCGCGGGCGTTTCGTACAACTCACTGTTGAAACAGGCGAGGTCGGTCCACCCAAGATCGTCCGCGAGGATGAAGACGATGTTCGGCTTGGCCGGTGGCGCAGCGCGGGCGGGGAGAGTAAGGGGAAACAGGACGCACAACCAGACCAGGCATCGGTGGATCACGTTCGGTGCTCCTCTCGTGCGGATGATGCAATGATACCGCGGATGCCGCTGGAACGCGTCGAGTTGGCGCTTGCGTGTCATGCTCTTCCGTTCGGACGCGCCCCAGCATATAAACAGTTCCGTTTCGCGCCTGTAGGATGATTCATCAGCGTGCTTTGGGCGTCGCACTTCGCACCAGGAGAGTCCATGAAAAATCCCGTTTCCCGCCGTCGGTTCATGTACGGAGTGGCCTCGGTCGCGGGGGCGACGTTCGCCGGGCCTTATATCCTGCGCGCGGCCGAGCCGGGAAAGGAAAAACTGCGCATCGCCTTCGTGGGGACCGGCGGGCGCGCCGGTGGGCACATCCCGCTGGTTGAGCCGATCAAGGAAGGTGCGAAGGGATCGACCCTGCTCAAGGGGCACGCCTGCCCAGCATACTGCGACGTGGACAAGGGGCACTGGTCGAAGATCGCCGCGTGGCAGCCGAACGCGAAGCAGTACACCGACTACCGCAAGATGTTCGACGCGCACGAGAAGGAGATCGACGCGGTCTTCGTCGCCGTGCCGGATCACAATCACGCCTGCGCCGCAGCGATCGCGCTGCGCGCGGGGAAGGCGGTCTACTGCGAGAAGCCGCTGACCTGGTCGGTGTCCGAGGCGCGGGCGCTGGCGGAACTGGCGGCGGAGAAAAAGGTCGCGACGCAGATGGGCAATCAGGGCCACGCGAACGAAGGCAACCGCCGCGTGGTCGAGTGGGTGCGCGGCGGCGTGATCGGCGACATCCTCGAAGTGCACAGTTGGACCAATCGTCCGATCTGGCCGCAGGGGGGTCAGAAGCGTCCGCCGACGCAACCGATACCCGCGGACCTGGATTGGGAAAGCTGGATCGGCCCGGCTCCCATGCGCGAGTTCGGATACAACGTCGATGCCCAGGGGAAGAAGATCGACAAGAGTGGATACCACCCGTTCTCCTGGCGCGGATGGCTTGATTTCGGCTGCGGCGCGATCGGCGACATGGGGTGTCACACGTGGGACTGCGTCTTTTGGTCGATGCAGCCGGATTACCCCGAGAAGGTCGAGCTGGTGAAAATCGTAAACTCGAGCAAGGAAATGTGGCCCAGCAAGAGCCAGGTAAAGTG
>JAQGHM010000113.1 GCA_028291615.1 Phycisphaerales bacterium
GGTGCCAGCGGCGACAGGGCGAACGCTCGTGCCGCGCCGCGCCCAGGTGCGCCGCCGCCTCGTCGGTCATCGACGCATTCACCACGACCTCCACCAGCCGCCGCAGGCCGTCCTTGCCGGCAAACGCCTCTTGCAACGCACCGACGTTCACGTCCATACTCTCGATAGCCATCGTTCGTCTCCTCGGGTCAAGGGTCTTTCAACAACCTCGTTGATCCGAGCGAACGGTGGCTTTGTCAATTTACAGATGAGATGTTACGGTCCCCTAGGCCACGTCGCGCTGGACGGCGTGACGGTCAACGTCCCGTTGAACATTACCTCGCAGCAGACCTCTCTGAGCAGCACTGGACTAGTCCTCAACAGCACGCTCACGATTGGCATGCCGGACGGAAGCACGTATTGCAACGTCAGCTTTGGCGGCCTTAACAATCGACCCTCGGGCAGTTTGACGGGAACGGGCAGTGTGGTTTTCGGAGCTTACCAATTTGTAGATTCCAATCGCCTAGGTAACTACTGCAACCTGGGCGGCGCGGCGGGAACTCTGACGATTGGCCCGGGGATCACCATTGGCGGCGGCACCGGGCAGCTCTACAACTACTCCGACAATGCCACCATCGTGAATCAAGGCACGGTAATGGCAGACCGTTCGGGCAGCGCGATGGTTATCGGGAACCGAACGGGGATTGGAACGTTCAGAAACGAGGGGTCCCTCATCGCGAGCAACGGCGGGTTGGTGGAACTTCTTGGACGCTGGAGTTCAGGTGCCGGGGGTCACATTACCATCGACGGCGGCAATCTGCAGTTGGGCGGGAGCTTTACACAGGCGGGGATGGGCACCTTTACCCGAACCGGTGGGCGGGTCCTCGTTCAGGGGACCATCACGGGCGATCTGACGCTGGACGTGAACACCGGAAGCTGGGAGATCGACGGCGGCACGCTTCGAGGTGGGACGTTGTCAGCCACGGGGGGAACGACTTTGCTCGTGGAGGGATCTGGGATCAAGCTGGACAATGCCACGATTGCGTCGGGCACGAACTTGGACCTCTCCTCGGTGAGCTGGGTCGGCGCCGCGAAGGCCACGATCATCAACAACCTGACGCTCAATGGCACCATGACCGTCGGAACCAGCACCGTTAACGCTTCAATCGCCACGATGTCCACCGTGGCGAGCATCAACGGTACAGGTTCCATATCGTTGATCAACGCCAGCATTCATAATCCGCAGGGGACGTTTACGATCGGCAGCGGCATCACGCTGCATGGAAAGAGCGCCTCGATCTTTAACGATTCTTCCACGGGTTCGATCGTCAACGCGGGGATGATCTCGGCCGACACGGGTACCATCGGCGTCGGCGGTACGTACGGAACATTCATCAATCAAGGCACCTTGGATGCCAATGGTGGATTACTCGGCGTCTCCGGGGCGCAGATGACGAACCAAGGCACCCTCAGCGCGCGCGCCGGCACGCTGGCGATCGCGTCCACCGTTCAACTTGATCTGCAGGCGACGTCGAAACTCGTGGTGGCTGGGAGCGGCACGATGAAGCTGGGCGGGCACTCCGGAAGCGCAGCGTCCATCGAAGTCTCCGGCGGGACGCTGGCGATGGAATCGACTGCGACCGGATCGGCGGTGCTGAAGACCAGCGCATTGACCATCTCGGGCACGGGGCGGTTAGATGTTGCGAATAACCGGCTGGTCGTGGATTACGATCCGGCGGCGGCGGCGGCGGGCTCGCCGATCGCGTCGGTGCGGGCGGCGCTGGTGGCAGGTTATGCGGCTGGAAAGTGGAGCGGGGCCGGGATCGGCAGCACCGGAATCGCGGCGACGCGAAGCCTGGGGTACGCCGAAGCGAGCGACGTGCTGGGCGCGAGCGGCGGTATTTTCGGTAGCGCCTCAGTGGACGGCTCGGCGGTACTGGTCCGCAACACGCTTGTCGGCGACGCGAACCTCGACGGGCGAGTCGATTTCCTGGACCTGGCGCGTCTGGCGCAGAATTACAACGTGAGCGATGGCAGCCGAACGTGGGCAGGCGGGGACTTCAACTACGACGGAAGCGTTGATTTCACCGATCTGGCCCAGCTCGCCCAAAACTACAACACCGCCCTCCCCGGCGAAGCGATTCCCGGCGCGCCCACCGGACTTGCCAGCGATCTCGCCTCCGCTTTTGCCGCTTTGCCGGAACCCACGATGTGGGTGCCGTTGGCGGCGAGCCTGCTCGTGTTGCGGGGTCGGAGGCGTAGCTTAGTCGGCTAGAGCGCATTTTCCTGCTGCACGATCAAATCGTAAAGTTCCTGCGCCGTCTTCGCGCCGGCGACGGATTGGCGGAACTTGTCGATCGTCATCAGGCGGCTGATGCGCGCCAGGGCGTGGATGTGCTGGCCGGTCTTGTCGGGCGGGGAACCGAGCAGCCAGATCAGCGTGACGGGCCGGCCGTCGATGGCCTGGAAGTCGATGGGGGTCGCGGCCTTGCCGATCGCCATTACCAGGCTCGATACGCCCGGGCACTTGCCGTGGGGGATGGCCAGGCCGTTGCCGATGCCGGTGGTGCGGGTGGCCTCGCGATCGAGCACCGCCTCGAGCACCTTTTTCGGGTCGCCCACCTCGCCGTTGGCGGCGAGCAGGTTGACCAGCTCGGCGATGGCTTCGGTCTTCGTCGTGGCCTCAAGCGGGATCTTGATGTCCTGGGGCTTCAGAATGTCGGTCAAACGCATTTTAAACGGCTCCGCGGAGAGCGATAAATCGCGGTTCGAAGGTAAAGGGGCGAATGTTACCCGGCGGCCCGGTTGTTGGGAAGGCTTATCCGTTAGCTGGTCGCTGCAGGCTGAGGATGCTTCACCCGATGCGGGAGGAACCCAACGCAGAAGCTCAAAATCATGACGCTCCAGAAGATCCAGAACGCGACCGAGTGCGGGCTATGAAAATTGACGCGGTCGGGGCTCTGCGGCGTGTTGTACCACCAGTCGACCAGCAGCTTGACGCCGATGACGATGACCAGCAGGTATGCACTGGTTTCGAAGCGGGGAAATTTTTCGAGCAGTTTGATGAACAGGACGGCGGCGAAGCGCATCAGGATGACGCCGAGCATACCGCCGGCGACGACGATCCAGAGCTTGTCGTGCGCGCCGGTGTCGTTGGCGGTCTGCTGGCCGATCAGTCCCATCGCCGCGACGATCGAATCGACGGCAAACGCGATGTCGGTCAGCTCGATGACCAGGACGGCCTTCCAGAAGCGGATGCTGTGCACGCTGAGCGGTTTGCCCGAGCGCGTCTTCGCAATGACCGGACCCTTGGGCGCAACGGGCTCGCCGGTGGCGGCGTGGACGAGTTGGGGTTGGCCGTCGGGACCCACGGCAACGGTCGAGTCGTCGTCCGTCTCGCCGCCCCAGAAGAAATGGGCGATCGCGACGTACACGAGATACGCGCCGCCCAGGAACTTGGCGAATGTCCAGCGAAGCAGGAAGCCGGCGGTGACGATCGCCAGGATGCGAAAGACCAGCGCGCCGATCAAGCCGAACGTCAGGGCTTTGGACTGCAGGTGCTTGGGCAGGCGCTTGGCGAGCAGGCCGAGCACCAGGGCGTTGTCGATCGACAGGACGGCTTCGAGGACGACCAGGAGCGCGACGATCAGGATGTCGTGGAACTCGAAGGTTTGTCCGAAGATTCGCGCTTCGGCGAGCGGGGCGATAAATGACAGACCAACAACAGGCATGGCCGGCAATCCTAAGGAAATCGCCTGTGGGTGAAAGCCAGAGAAATCTTAGGCGCGCTGGTTCAAGTGCCGAACAGCCGATCGCCCGCGTCCCCCAGGCCAGGAAGGATGTACCCCTTCTCATTGAGCTGACGATCGACCGCGGCGCAATAGATGGGGATCTCCGGATGCTGCGCATGCAGGGCCGCAATCCCTTCGGGCGCCGCGACGAGGCAGACGAACCGCATCGACACCACGCCCGCCTGCTTGAGGAAGGAGACAGCGGCCGCGCCCGAGCCGCCGGTGGCGAGCATGGGGTCGATCAGGAGGACTTCGGTGTCGGCAATGTCAGGCGGAAGCTTCTGGTAGTAGGCGATGGGGAGGAGCGTGGCTTCATCGCGCCGGACGCCCAAGTGCCCCATGCGCGCGTCCGGGAGAAGGTGAAGCACGCCGTCCGCCATGCCCAGACCGGCGCGGAGAATGGGAACGAGCGTGATCGGCCGGGCGAGGGCACGGCCGGTCATCGCCTCCATCGGCGTGCGGATCGGCCGCGGCTCGGTTGGCCAGTCTCGCGTGACCTCGTAGACCATGAGCGAGGCGATCTCGTTCAGAAGCGCGCGGAACTTTCGCGGCTCGGTGGCGACGTCGCGCAGTTCGGTCAGCTTTGTTTGAATAACGGGGTGATCGAGGACGATGACGTTGGGATCGGCCATGGCGGAGTTATACCGAATCCTCGCAAGCGTGCACTGATCAGGTCAGTTGCCCGTAATGGGCGCGGGTGTCGTATTCGAAGTTGACATGCCCCCCCTGCTGGTGACGGTCGAAGATCCGGCGCAATTCGGCGAGCAACGGCGCGCGGCGCGGGTCGTGCGCAGCGGGCGTGTAGGAACTGGAGAGGAGGCGGGATTCGAGGCCTTGGTAGTCGAAATGCTGGGCGTTTATGAAGCTGCGGGTAGCGTACGGATTGGGGGCAAAAAACGCCGCGAGCGCGGCGGCGTCGATATTCTCGTGGCGGACGGTGTTGTAGTCGGTCGCGTAGTTTTGCAGGAGCTGTTCATACTCGCGGAGAAATGGCGTCGAGTCGGTGCGTCGCTCGTTCCAGACGAGGACGACATAACCTGACGGTTTAAGAATACGTTCGAATTCGAGGCGTGCCTTGGCGCGATCGAACCAATGGAACGCTTGGGCAGCCAATACCAGGTCGACCGAGCAATTCGACAATCCAGTCGACTCCGCAGTTCCGTTGATGGAGTGAAACTTCGGATGGTGAGACAGGAGCTTCTCGGCGGCCTCGCGCATCGGTTGATTAGGCTCGATCGCGTGAACAATGTGGCCGCGCTCGAGGAGCGGCCTGGCGGAAATGCCGGTGCCGGAGCCGATGTCGGCGACCGCCATCGGAGACGGCAACTGCAAATCCTTTTCGAGAAACTCGTAGAAAGCGGTGGGGTAGTTGGGGCGCGAGCGAACGTAATGTTCGACGCGGTCGGAGAAGCGCTGGGTCGAATCAGCCGACATGATCGTCTTTACTTCAGCATCCCCGCACGCTTCGCATATTCGAAAATCCCCCCCGCTTCGATGATCGGCAGGACGTCGCCCAGCGGCCGCAGCTCATAGCGCTCACCGCGGGTCTTGTTCAGGACGTACTGCTCGTCCAGATGCACCTCAACCTCGTCCCCCGTGCGGATCTTATCCACGAGTCGCTCGACGGATTCCAGCGGCACCAGGTACCCGCCGTTCACGCTGTTGCGAAAGAAAATGCGGGCGTAGAACTCGGCGATAACGCACTTGATGCCGGCCTCGGCGTAGGCAAGCGGCGCGTGCTCGCGGCTGGAGCCGCAGCCGAAATTCTTGCCGCCGACGATGACGGTGTACTCACTGGTGAAGGCGCCCTCGGGGACGAAGCGGGTGGTACCGGCGGGAAGCCCCTGCTGCCCTTCGGGGACGCCGCTGTTGGCGTACATGCCGAAGTACTTGCGCTCCGCGGCGATCGCCGGGTTAAACGAGAGGTACTGCGCGGGGATGATCTGGTCCGTGTCCACGTTGTCGCCCAGGACGTAGGCTTTTCCGCTGATGATCTGTTGCATGGGGGTTCCTTTCCTTCGTGCTGGCGAAGGAGAGGAATAATAGGCAAAGCGATGCCGATGTACAGGTGCGCACGGCGAACGCGCGATCAGCGATCGCGGCGCCGTCCCAGGAGGATCGCTGCGGTCAGCGCCAGCAGCGAGCAGGTTGCGGGTTCGGGCACCGCGCCGCTCTGACCGGCGAAGTTCGTAGGCGTGCCGTTGCCGACGACCATCGATGAGCCGCTGCGATTGAACGATTGCCGCGAGTTGGCGGGCACGGCGCTGAACGAGATCAGGTCGGAACCGAAGCCATAGTTGAGCGAGTCGCCGGCGGGATTGAAAAAGTTCGAGGGGATCGGAAAATCGGCGGCTGGTGCGCCCGGGATCGCGGCATAGCCGGCAGTCCCCAGAAGTACGAATTTGTTCGCCGTCGACTGGTTCGGCAGGTCCGATGGAAATGTAAACGTGTTGCCATTCGACGTGAGCGTGACACCGTTGAAGAAACCTTCAAAGTCCGCGCCAAGCCGTTCATGCAATTCGATGTACTGGATCGTTCCCGAGGCGTTCGAATAGACCTCGTTGACGCCAAAGGTGTGGAACGACGCCGATACCGGCCGGACGCCGTACAGTAACATCCACAACGCCGCGACTCCGACAACAATCGATCTGCGCATGATCTCACTCTCCCATTTCCGTACCTCCATCGATAACTGGATCCGCGCACCGGAAATTCCAACAATTTTTCGACCGTTAAGGCGGATCAGCGGGTGATCACGGCGCGAAGACGATCAGGTTCGGCACGATCAGTTGAAATTCTCCGGGCTTGACCTCGCGGCACTCGAACTCCACCGTGGCAATCTGCACCGGCGACGGGGGCGGCGAGTCCGAGGCCGCGGGGTCGATGGTGTAGGCGACCAGTCGGAGCGGCTTGGGATTGCTGCCGAACATCTTGCGCGCGGTGGCCTTGTACTTGCCGATCGGGATGTCGAGCAGGAGGTGTTCGTCCTGACGCTTCCACGGAAGCCTGCGCGTGAACGTGAGGGTTTGCCCGGTGCTGCCGTCGATCAGCGGGCCTTCGGGCGTGAGGATGATCTCGATCGTAGCGCCGTCCCCGAGATCCCCGGCCTTATCGAAGAGGATGGTCCCGCCCCAATAACTGCGCGGGCTTTCATCTGCGCCACCGGGCGCGCGGCCGGAGATCTTCCAGACGAAGTCGCGAACGATTCCGTCCTTGGGCTCTTTTTGCTGGGCCCACTCGCGCGTGCCGTCGGTCGCCGCCAGCGGCAGGCTATACGACCGCCCGTTGTAATCGATATCAATCCGCGCCGTCGGCGTGTCGTACTTACCGTCCGGCAGCGGAATGTCATAGTCCCCAGCCGGCCCGGCAACCTTCGCCTCGCGGCGGACCGGTTCCCCCTTGTCGCTAAAGCCGAAGATCGACACGGTCACGTTCGACAGCGGCCGGCCTTGCGCGTCCGACAGCTTGCCCGTGAGATGACCCGGCTTAGCGCCCGGCGGTGGGGGACCACCCGACCCCGATTTGCGGTCGCAGCCGACAAGCGAGATCATCGCGAGCAGCACATGGCATAGTCCGCGTCGGGTCATCGCATTGATCTTAACTTCCCGCCCCTCCCCGGCGAAGCGATCTCGCGTTAGAATGTGCCGCGCGACCTTTTGCAGATCGAGGAGAACCATCCGATGAATCAAATGATCCCACCGACGCCACGCAAGTTTCGCCTGGGCATGCTCTGCACGATCGGCCTCGCCGCCATCGCCGCAGGCGCTCTGCTTGGCTTCGCCGCCGATGAACCGGCCAAGCCCGCCGCCACGCCCACTGAAGCCCGGCAGTGGCACGTCCACGACCGCGAGCGCCCGCAGCCGCCGGTCGTCACGCCCGGCACGTTCAGCACTCAGGAGCAACCCGGCACGCCGCCCAGCGATGCGGTCGTGCTCTTCGATGGCAAAGACCTTTCTAAATGGGTCGACAAGACCGGCAACGGCGAAGCCAAGTGGAAGGTCGAAAATGGCTACTTCGAAGTCCTCAAGGGGAGCGGCCAGATCTCGACGAAGGACTCGTTCGGCGATTGCCAGTTGCACGCCGAATGGCAGGCGCCCAATCCACCCGTGGGGAAAGATCAGGATCGCGGCAACAGCGGCATCTTCCTCATGAGCCGCTACGAGTTGCAGGTGCTCGATAATTATCAGGCCGAGACCTACGCCGACGGCATGGCCGGTTCGATCTACGGACAATATCCGCCACAGGTGAATGCGACGCGACCGCCCGGCGAGTGGCAGGTGTACGACGTCGTCTTCCACGCCCCGCGCTTCAATGAGGACGGCAGCGTGGCCCAGCCCGCGCGCGAGACGGTGTTCCTGAATGGATTACTGGTGCAAGATGACGTGTCGCTCAAGGGGGCAACGGCGCACATGACTCTTTCGAAGTACACCAAGCACGCCGACAAGATGCCGATCACGCTGCAGGATCATGGGCATCCGGTGCGGTACCGAAATTTCTGGATTCGCCCGATCGCCAGCGAACATCCGGTAGCGCCGGAGCTGCCGGGGATCAAGCACTAGTCGCCACCCGTATCACGGGCGTCCCGCCCGTGCTAATCGCGCGGTTAATCTCAAAACTGTGACTCGAGGTAAGCGCTGCGCTCTGCGCACGGGCGAGACGCCCGTGACACATGAGGGGCTACTTAGCATCGTTCAGGAACTTCGCCAGCCCCGGCAGGTCATCGGTATTAATCAAATCCACGCCCGCCTCCGCGAGCGTCTTCCACACCGCTTCCCGATCCGGAATATCCCAGAAGCGGATCAATCGCTTCTGCGCATGGGCCTTGGCGACCAGCGCCTTAAGCTTCGCCGCGTCCTCGACGCCGATCGCCCCTTCGCCTTTCCACGTGAATGATTTCTTCCACGCCCCGCTCACCCACGGCACGAGCGACGCCGGCGGCGGCGGCGCGGCGTCCAGGTCTTCCAGTTTTCCATCCAGCGCAGCGGTCCGCACCGCCTCGCCTGCCATCGTCGCGCGGTCGCGGTTGCCGCTGATAACGATCGTGATCGCGCCGGGTTCGGTCGTGTCGCCGCGGAAGACCGTCAGCATTGCCACGTACGGCCGCAGCGCTTCCTTCAGGCTCGCGTAGGATTGGGCAGCGTCGCTCTTCACGTCGATCATCAACGTTACGCTCGGCCCATCGCGGTAGACCCGCCCGCCATTCTCCGCGATGCGCTTCTTCAGCGGATCGAGATAAAGCGCCTGCAACGTGCGCTCCGGCCGCAGCTCGCGCGGGTCGTGCGCGACCAACAGGTGCCCCTGAATCACATGGATGTCCGCTTCGACGCTGCAAAACCCCTGATCGAGCGCATCGGCCAGCGGTCGCGTGTGCTCGTAATCGTTATGGGCGTGCGCCCTTAGCAGCGGCCGCGGCCCCGCCGTCTCCTTCGCCGCCAGCAGGATCAACAACGCCAGGACCGGGATGATTCGCCGCATGGCTTAAAACGTAGCCGATCCATCGCGGGTCTGCTACCTTTCGTTGATGTCCGCAAACGGCGACAGCTACGAGACCCCGCCCGACGGCTTCCCCACCGCGCCCGTCGCCTACGAGTGCCCGGAGTGCGGGCAGACGATCCAGGCGATTCCCGGACCGGTCGCCCGCCTGCTCCATTGCCCGGCCTGCGGGAATCATTTCGTGATCGCCGCCATCGACGGCTCGACGGATGTTCCCGAGGAAGGCGCCGAAGCGGAGAAGAACGAGCGCGAGCTCGAGGAACTAGACAGCCTGCGCATGCGCCACCTCGTCGTCACCCGCCGCACGGCCATGCGCAGCCGCACCTACAACATCCTGGGCGCCGCCGCCTGCCTCACCGGCGCCGCGAAACTGGTGCTCATGACGGTCACCGAGGTGCGCGCAGCGGGCTGGCATCTCCGGCAAGTCTCGTTCGTCATGTTTACCCTTGTTGCGCTCTCCCCGATCAGTTTCCTACTGCGCCGGGCCGCCCATTGGGCAAGGGAAAGCCGCGGCGCAAAGATACCCGATCCCGAAACGCCGCCGGACTTCACCCCATTAAGCGACGGCAGCCAGCACGCGAGAAACCTTGAAGACTTGCACTGAAGCTCGCCCGGGATCAGCGCATTACGCGCATAAAAAAAAGGAGCCGCCCTTGGGCAAGGGCGACTCCCGTCCGGGAAGAACACTACTATCGTATAGGGACCAATTTCGGTCCCGAAAGTTCATTCAGCGGACCTCCTTCTGTTTGATTCGCTTTCGTGTTGCGATCCTTGTCGCAACGCTCTACCCTTCGCAATGATCGTGCCAGCCGTGTAACCGCTTTCCAGTCGTCGCAGCGGGCATGCCACTGTGCCACCGTTGTGACACGCCCCGTTATCTGGCACACGTTGAGCCGCCCTGTCGCGACTTGCGTGGCACAGTTGGGCATTAGCGCTCGCCGGATCGCTGGCACTGCCATTGCTCGCCTTGCTTCCCGTGATGCATTTCCCGTCTCCCGTGTTTACACGCACCGCCGTCATCCTCCTGGTCGAAGACGATCCGTCGCTCCGGCTTAGCCTCCGCACCTTCATGGAGGAGAACGGCTTCCTAACCCACACCGCCAGCTCCCGCTCCCAGGGCCAGGAAATGCTCCGCTCGCTGAAACCCGCAGTTTGCCTGCTCGATTTAAACCTCCCCGACGGCAGCGGCCTCGACCTGCTTCGCCTGATCGTTCGCGAAAACCTGCCGATCCGCGTGATCGTGATGAGCGCCATGCCCAACGAGCAGTTGCACCGGCAGTTCCCGCCGTCGGTGCTCGCCGCGACCATGACCAAGCCCGTCTCCCCCCAGCATTTGCTGGATTGGGTGGATAGAATCACCCAGACGTGAACAAACCCTTCTCCTGGATCCGCGCGTGGTTCGTCCCCATCGGCTTGGTGCTGCTGGCGGGATTGCTCACCGTCCCGTGGAGTTACCTCGTGCTGCGCGCCGCCTACGACCGCGACGTCACCGAGAACGCCCGCTCCCTCGCCCACCGCGTCGAGTTCCAGCGCGAGATGACCTACGCCGACGCCGGCAGCGCGCTAGACGTGGTCTTCCCCATGCGCGGCGAGGCCCGCAAGCGTCATATGGCCACCGCCCTGACGACCGAGATCGGCTCCGATCCCAGCGTACAAACCCTGATCTTCTACAACATCCTGTACGAACAGCACCCCGCCCCCGCGCCGCCAACCCCCGCGTTGGCCGAGTATCTCGCGATCATCAAGAAGTCCGATTCAGTCATCAAACGGCTCAGCGTCGAAGACGTCGTAATGCTGCGCGACCAGGGCATGCTGCACATCAGCGAAAAGGGAAGCCAGACCCAGCAATTCTTCATCCCCTGGAAGCGCGAAGGCCGGGTCGTCGGGATCACCTACGTCGAACTCTCCAACGCCGCCCTGGCCAAGGATTTCTGGAAGAAGGAATCGGCCCTGCTCTTCCAGGTGGTCGCTTGGAGCACCACCGGCGTCCTGGCGCTCTCTGCGGTTGGCATCTTCGCCTACCGCTCGTGGCAAAAGGCCGGGCACGTCCAGCAGCGCGCCGAGCTCGCCCAGCAAGGCCTGCTCGCCGAGCGCGGCCTGACCGCCGCCGTGCTCGCCCACGAGATCCGCAATCCGCTCCAGGCCCTGCGCTTCCAACTGCACAGCCTGCGCAGGAACTCCCAAGACCCCGATCGCGTCACCGCTACGTCAGAGACGATCGATTCCGAACTCCTGCGCATCCAGCAACTCGTCACCGACTACCTCGAGCACGAAAAAGCCGCCTCGGTGCGCGTGCAGAGCGTCGACCTCCAGGAGGCCGCGATCAAGCTCAAAACCGTCATGAACGAACTGCTCCGCAACACCGACACCCGCCTGACGATCGTCCCACCGCCAGAGCCCGTCCACGTCACCTGCGACCCGCACGCGCTGCGGCAAATCCTGATGAACCTCGTCCTCAACGCCCAGCAGGCGATGGGCCCCGGCGGCTCGATCACGCTCCGCATCGCCCGCGACGAACACTACGGCATCCTCGATTTAACCGACACCGGCCCCGGCATCCCCCAGGAAATGCAGGCCCGCCTCTTCAAACCCTTCCAGACGTCAAAGAAGGACGGCCACGGCATCGGCCTCGCGCTCGTCAAACGCTTCGTCGACAACTTCGGCGGTAGCGTCACCGTCGAATCGGAGCTCGGCAAAGGCACCACCTTCCACCTGAAACTCCCGCTAGCCGAATCGACTGTTCCGACCGACGAACCCGCCGTGCCGTTGAATAAGGACCCCGAACCCCAGAAGATCGAAGTCTGATTTTCGAAACCAGAATTGCGAACGCATTAGATGCCCGAAACCCCGTTCCACATTCTCCTCGTCGAAGACGACGCTTCGGTCCGCGAGGCCGTCGCCGCCTCCCTGCGCGATGAGGGTTACGCCGTCGCCACCGCCGCCGACGGCCAGCAGGCGATCGACGCCTTCACCCCCGGCGCTGATCTCGTCATTGCCGACCTTATGATGCCCCACGTTGACGGCCGCTCCCTCCTCCGCTGGGTTACGCAGAATCACCCCGAGACCGCCGTCATCCTCATGACCGGCTACGGCACGATCCCGCAGGCCGTCGAAGCGATCAAGGCCGGCGCAGCCGCTTACCTCACCAAACCGCTCGACCCCGGCGAGCTCCTCGTCCAGGTCAAAAAATCCCTCGAAGACAAACGCCTGCGACAAGAGCTCTCCCGCCTCCGCGGCCAACTCCGCGAAGGCTGGCACTACCGCAACATCATCGGAAAAAGCCCAGCGATGCGCCAGGTCTTCTCCGTCATCGACCGCGCCGCCCCCGTCAAGACAACCATCCTCATCTCCGGCGAATCCGGCACCGGCAAGGAGATGGTCGCCCGCGCACTTCACGAAGCCAGTCCGCGCAAGGCCGGCCCCTTCCTCGCCCTCAACTGCGGCGCAATCCCCGAAAACCTCATCGAATCCACCCTCTTCGGCCACGAAAAAGGCGCCTTCACCGGCGCAGACCGCCACACCCGCGGTTACTTCCAAGCCAGCGACGGCGGCACGCTCCTCCTCGACGAGATCGGCGAGCTCCCCCTCGCCATGCAGTCCAAGCTCCTCCGCGTGCTCGAAGATTCCGCCGTCACCCCCGTCGGCACCACCGCGCCGCAAAAGGTCGATGTCCGCATCGTCGCAGCCACCAACCGCGACCTCGAAGAAGAAGTCGCCGCCGGCGAGTTCCGCCAGGACCTCTACTTCCGCCTGAACATCGTCAACCTCGAGCTCCCCCCGCTGCGCGAGCGCCCCGACGACCTCCCCCTGCTCACCCGGTTCTTCCTGGACGAGATCTGCCGCACCAACAATTTCGAAACCCGCGAGATCGACAACTCACTCCTCGAAGCCTTCCAGAAGTACGACTGGCCCGGCAACGTCCGCGAGCTCAAAAATACGCTCGAAAGCCTCGTCGTCCTCAGCGGCCGCACCCTGCTCACCGCCGACGACCTCCCCGAGAAATTCTTCCGCGATCCCATCCCCCACAACGGCGACCGCGACCTCGCCCCCGACCCGCGTGACCCGGACCTCAACCTCAAAGACATGTCGAAACAGACGATCCTGAAAGCCCTCGAATCCTGCCGCGGCAACCGCACCGAGGCCGCCAAGCAGCTCGGCATCTCCCGGCGCACCCTCCACCGCCGCCTGAACGAGTTCGGCCTCCGCGATTGACCATCCGCGCTCACCCGCCCGTTTTCGAACGCTGATAAACCCGCACGTAGTCCACATAAAACTGCTGCGGAAAAACCGTCCGCTTATCCGGTGCCCCCGGCCAATCGCCCCCCACCGACGTGTTGATAATCAAGTACATCGCCCGATCCGACACATGCTCGGTCATCACCTTCCGCTCCACCCCGTCAATCAGCCACCGGATCGACCCCGGTTCCCATTCCAGCGCGAACACATGGAAACCCGCGCTGAAATCCGGCCCGCTAAAACTGTCCTGATCCTGCCGCAACCCATGATGCGTCCGCCAATGGTTGGTCATGTAAATCTTGTGCGGGTTGTCCCCCAGCATCTCCATGATGTCGATCTCCGGCGGCCACACCCCATCGCGCCGCAACATCCACATCGCTGGCCAAACCCCCTTCGTCCCCGGCAGCCGCGCCCGGATCTCAACGCGCCCGTACAAGAAAGAAAAACTATTCCGAGTCGATACCCGGCCCGAACTGTACGCCGCCTTGCCAGCGGTTGCTAAACGATGACTCCGAATGACCAGATCCCCATTGGCCACCCCCACGTCCTGCGGCGCATAGATATTAATCCCCCCGTCGTAGTTCGGCTCGCTGTTGTTACCGACAGTCCACTTCTGCGAATCCAGCCGCCGCCCCTCGAATTCATCGTTCCACACCAATGCCCACGAAGGATGCTTGCCCCGCGCACTCTCCCCGCGTGGCCAGGCCAGCAGGCTCACCCACAACAAAACGAGGATGAACAACCAGAATCGCATCAGACAGCTCACTCCCCAATGACGAGCTATGTCTTTTACCCAGACCGCCGTCGCCCCCGCAACGCGAATTCGCCCAATGCTCTCCGCGCCCCGCCGGACACACCGTACAATGCCATCCGGATGCCGCCCGCGATCCATCCCCGCCGCCGCCGCCCCGCCCGCACCCAATGGGGCGTCCTCGCCTTCCTGGTCCTCTTCACCCTCGGCCTGATCGCCCTTACCTACTACTACCTCCTCCCTGCCCACCGCGCCTTCCTCAAGGCCAAGGCCGACGGTGACCAGCACGGCGTCCACGCCATCTCCGCCACCAGCGCCCTCCTGATGGCCGTGATCCTGATCATCCTGATCTCGGGCCTCCTCCTCACCTTCCGCATCGGCCGCCTCTTCTTCCCGCGCAACGCCCCCCCGCGCACCAAGACCCAGTACATCGACGCCTGGGCCGAATCCGGCAAGCGCATGGAAACCCCACCCGAAGAATGACGGCCACCGCAAGATCGCGGGATTATTTTCCATCCCCCATCTTCCATCCTCCATCCTCGTCTTCACTCCCCTCCCCTCCTATCATTCCGCCACAGCCAACAGGAGACGCACTCAGCCATGTCGCACCCGAAACCCGCCACCGTAGGCCAGCTCAAGGAAACCGACTACACCCCCCGCTCCGTCAAAGACGAGCTCCGCCATAACCTCATCAATAAGCTCAAGGCCGGCCAGGAACTTTTCCCCGGCATCGTCGGCTATCGCGACAGCGTCATCCCCCAGATCGTCAATGGCATCCTCTCCAAGCACGACCTCCTCTTCCTCGGCCTGCGCGGCCAGGCCAAGACCCGCATCCTCCGCATGCTCCCCACCCTCCTCGACGAGTGGATCCCCGTCCTCTCCGGCGTCGAGATCAACGACGACCCGATCAAGCCCATCACCAAGACCGGTCAGCGCCTCCTCGCCGAACAGGGCGACGACGCCAAGATCGAATGGGTCCACCGCAACGACCGCTACCACGAAAAACTCGCCACCCCCGACGTCACCATCGCAGACCTCATCGGCGAGGTCGACCTCGTCAAGCATGCCGAGGGCCGCTACCTCTCGGATGAAACCACGATGCACTACGGCCTGATCCCGCGCTCCAATCGCGGCCTCTTCGCCATCAACGAATTGCCTGACCTCGCCCCGCGCATCCAGGTCGGCCTCTTCAACGTCCTGGAAGAACGCGACATCCAGATCCGCGGCTACCCGATCCGCCTCAACCTCGACGTCTGCCTGGTCTTCAGCGCCAACCCCGAAGACTACACCAACCGCGGCCGCATCGTCACGCCGCTCAAAGACCGCATCGGCAGCGTCATCCGCACCCACTACCCCGAGACCGCCGCCGAAGGCATCCAGATCTCCAACGCCAACGCTTACACCGACCGCAACCGCGATGACAGCAGCAGCGGCGTCACGATCAACGTCCTCCCCTTCATGGCCGAGATCGTCGAGGAGACCGTCCGCCAGGCCCGCAGCTCCCCCCACGTCAGCCAGGCCAGCGGCGTCAGCGTCCGCACCAGCATCGCCAACCTCGAAACCGTCATCAGCAACGCCGAGCGCCGCGCCATCGTCAAAAACCAATCCCGCGTCACCCCCAGGATCTGCGACCTCAATTTCCTGGTAGCCAGTTGCCGCGGCAAGATCGAGATGACCCTCGCCGAAGAAGAAGGCGCCGAAGACAAGCTGATCCAAAGCCTGATCGGCGAAGCCGTCAAGAAAATCTTCAGCCAATACGCCGACCCCGACGCCTACGAGACGATCACCGAACAATTCAAAGGCAACCTCAACTTCCCCGCCGGCGACGACCTGACCGCCGAAGAATTCACCGCGAACATGAAGGCGATCAAAGGCCTGGAAAAAGGCGCGATCGCGCTGGCAAAGGAAATGGAGCTCGATCCGAACGACCCAGAAACCCTCGCCAGCGTCGGCGAGTTCTTGCTCGAGGGGCTGTACGTGAATAATCGGCTGAGCAAGTACAACAAGCAGGGAAAGACGTTCTTTCGGCGGTGAGGAATCCAGACGGTCAGGGTTTCAGATATTCCACACTGACGGCACAATTACAACGGCACATACCTAACGTGCCCTTCGATCTCCTCCTGCAAACTGCATTCGATAACGATCAACAGATCGTCGACAACGCGCCCCACGTTGAACGCGTCGCGCACGATAATTACGCCCGGCATCGCCAGCCCATTTGCAACGCGGTCATAGGCGAATCCGACCAGCGTCTGGACGTCGTGACTCAACACCACCCGCCCGCGCTCCGCCGCCCACTGTAGCAACTCCGGATCGGACAACGCGACAAGCCTTGCGTCTTGTGCCGTGACCAGATCGATCCCCGGCCGCTGCCGGCGAACCGCGCGGACAATATGGTGATTAAAGTTCTCGTCCGCCAGCAGAAGCACCAATCCCCCTAGCCCGCCTTTGCCGGCCGACCTGCCCGCGCCAAGAGTTGTTCCCGCCAGGCTCGATACTCAGGCGTCGCCGTTGCTTCCGCCGCCACCCGCTCTCCCGCTGCCGCCTGCCCCGCCACGTAAACATCCACTTCGGAACGATGCCCAAGATAATAAGCAATCACCGCGTAAACGTCGGCCAGCGCCAACGCAGGAAACGCATCAACAATCCCTTCCGCCGACATCCCCGCCTCAAAAGCCCCCACCACTGTCTCAAGCGGCACCCGCGTCCCGCGAACGAGATAGACCTTCCCCTCATAAATCTCAATAGGCGCCGATTGCGGTTCGAGCGGCAACGGTATCATGATACCCTTATTATAACATCGCAGCCGATGAACGGGGGATATTTCCCCCTCACCCACTTCTCAACTTCCCTCAATCCAATCGTAACAATCCCCCCCTACCCTCCGCCCCACGCGTCCGGTCAGTCGAACCACTAACTTTTCTCCCAAGGAGAACGTCCATGAGCAAGCTCACCCCGCGCCATCGATCACTTGTTTCGCAACAGTCGCGAAAACAATCATCCGTCCTTAACGCAGCCCTCGAAACCCTCGAGGACCGCCGCCTCATGACCACCACCGCCCCCGCCTACCTCGTCCCCACCGCCGCCGGCGTCGAGTTCACCCCGATCATCACCACCGGCGACGCCGCCCCCAACGGCTTCCGCTTTGCCGGCACCCCCGACGGCATCGGCGCCTTCGACAACGGCGACGGCACCTTCACCGTCCTCGTCAATCACGAGTTCACCGCCTCCGACGGCGTCGCCCACACCCACAACGCCTCCCTCGGCGCCGCCGGCAAGGGCTCCTACGTCGATCGCCTCGTCATCCGCAAGTCCGATCTCGCCGTCCTCAGCGGCTCGGACCAGATCAAGACACTCCTCGACGGCGCAACCTTCCAGCCCCTGACCGGCGCCGCCCTCAACCTCACCCGCTTTTGCTCCGCCGATCTCGCCGCCCCCAGCGCCTATTACAACCGCAAAACCGGCCTCGGCACCACCGCCCGCCTCTTCCTCAACGGCGAGGAAACCAACAACGGCCGCGCCTTCGCCCACGTCGTCAGCGGGCCAAACAGCGGCGCCAGCTACTCCCTCCCCCTCTTCAACAAGTACGGCGGCGGTGCCTGGGAAAACCTCCTCGCCAACCCCGCCACCGGCGATGCCACCTTCGTCATGGCCAACTCCGACAACGGCGCCGGCGACCACTTCAACAAGGTCTTCGCTTATCTCGGCACGAAGCAAGCCACCGGCAACGAGATCCAACGCGCCGGCCTGACCAACGGCCACCTCTTCCAAATCTCCGTCCCCGGCGTCACCGCCGAAAGCGACCTGTTCGGCCTTGGCAACGCCGCCACCGGCAAGGTCCTCTCCAGCACCTTCACTCTCACCGACGGCGTCGGCACCACCTTCCTCCGCCCAGAGGACGGCGCTTGGGACCCCACCCAACCCAACGTCTACTACTTCGCCACCACCGCCAGCTTCGGCGGCACCACCCGCTTGTGGCGGCTCACCTACACCGACCTCGCCCACCCCGAACTCGGCGGTAAGATCGACGCCGTCAACGAAAACCCCGGCCCCGCCAACACCCCCGGCCAAGCCGAAATGTTCGATAACATCACCGTCAACAGGAACGGCGACCTCATCGCCCTCGAAGACGTCGGCAACAACACGCGCGTCGGCAAGGTCTGGCAGCTCGACGCCTCCACCAGCGATCTCATCGAAATCGGCAAGCACACCCCCCGCCTCTTCGATCCCACCTACGTCGGCCCCGACAAGGCCTTCCTCACCCAGGACGAAGAATCCTCCGGCGTCATTGACGTCTCCAGCATCCTCGGCTCCAACCACTACCTGATCGACGTCCAGGCCCACTACCCCAACGCCGATCCCGCCCTCGTCGAAGGCGGCCAACTCCTCCTCCTCAACACCAACGCCGCCAAAGCCACCCTCGCCAGCGACGGCGCCCTCACGATCACCGGCACCCCCAACGACGACCGCCTGACGGTAATCCGCCACGCCCAGACCCTCACCGTCACCTTCAACGGCCAATCCCTAGGCGTCTTCAACCAGAAGCAGGTCAAGTCGATCGCCATCGACACCGGCGCCGGCAGCGACGCCGTCTTTGTCGCCCCCAACATCAAGCCCACCGCCACGGTCACGGGCAAACACGTCCTCACCACCCGCGACGCCTTCTTCAAAGGCCGCACCGAAGACGACGCCTTCGGCGACGATGGCGACCAAGACGACAACAACGTCCTCAAATAACACCCCCCCGTACCCAACCGCAAGGGAGTGGAGACTGCAAAGGGCCCCCAACCGCGGGGGCCCTTCTGCTTTTTGCGATCTCAGATCCGCCCTCATCTACCACTGAAACTGCCCCTGCCCATCCGGCGAACGTTGAGAGATCCCGCGCCATATCTTCCCGCCCGCCTTATCTCTTGAGCAGAAAATGAGGCGGTAAAGGGGCCGTTGGTCGGAACGTCTGATGCGTTCATACTCGAATTCGGTATATCCCAACTTCCGCAGTTGTTGCTCGTAGATTTCCCGCAGCACGTCGATCCATCGGTCAGGCGGTGTCTGCGCCTTCCGCATTCGCCACTCACCCGTTCCCAAAAACAGATCGAGGTTGGATTCAGGATCGTCGGCATAATAGGCTTCCCAGTTTCGAAGTGCATCCAGATGATCGGGGAAGAAGATGATCAGATCGGCTTTTCTCGAAGCGATCTGCTGAAGCGCTTGGTAGTGAAGGTGCAGACCATACGGATCAAGAAACGCCAATGACAACGTCCCATGCGACAAGGTCCGCACGATCTCGGCAACCTTCTTGTTGGCGTCGCCATGCAGCAACTGCGGCATTTGCGGTTGTGGAAACCCAGTGCTCCTAATCTGCAGCGCGGCGAACTTATCTTTGTCCAACTCACACAAGTGAAGTCGCGTAAAACGGTGCGGCGCTTGGGCCGCAATGAGAGGTGATCCCCAATCGAGTCCAAGTCCCTCGACGTTTTCAATACCTGCCCCAGCGAATAGGTCGATGTAGTGCAATGCCGGCCACTTGTCCCTCATTGCAGTCGTAAATCCGTCGATGAACCTTCGAAGAAAATAGTGCTTGTCGGCAGACCAGGGTTTGACGTCAGGAGTTAACAACCCATCGTCCCTGGGTGGCTCCAGATCAAACATTGACCGGCCCTCCCCCCGATGGTCGTCCTTCAAGATCGAACTGCGATTGCTCGCGCCCTTCGCACTCGGACATGGCTCAATCCCTTCCCGTAGAGTTCATCCACCTCCCCGATTGCCGCCTGACGAATCGCAGCCGCCGGTACAGGCCGACGGACGAGTTCGGGAAACCCGTCATACGTCTTGTCGTCAAGCTCACGTCCCGTCTCACACTTTCGCACACCACCCCATTGCTTAAAGAAGAACGGCACGCCCGCACGCTTGCACTGATCGCGAATGGAAACCACCCACTCTCGCTTCATCGGCCGAGCCCCCGCGCCGCTCTCCCCCCCCACGATCACCCAGTGGATGCCCCGTAAATCTATCCTTCCGAGATCCTCCAGCAATGGCTCAATCGAGAGAAATCGCACCGGCGCTGGCGCCCGGCGTAGATCGCCGATACGCGGAAGTCCCTGCTTTTGATTCTCCACGCTCACCCCCCACCAGATGTGCCGGCATTTCTCCACAAACCGCAGCTTCGTCTCCAGCAAATCCCGCAGCCGCTCCGACCGCTTCGTTAGCACCTGAAAGTGATGCCAATCCGCACGCGCCATCACGCGCGTCACCGCCACAATGTAATCATCATCCACGCCCTCGTGAAAAAGGTCGCTCATCGAGTTCACGAAGATCATGCTCGCCTTCGCCCACCGAAGCGGTTCAGCCAACTTCTCCGGAACGAGTCGCAAGTCGAACCCCTGCTCATAGGGATGTCCGGGCACCCCGCGAAACCGTTCGGCGAACGTCTCTGCGTAACAGTGCGCGCAACCCGAACTGATCTTGGTGCACCCGCGAATCGGGTTCCAAGTCGCATCCGTCCATTCGATCGCTGATCCTAAGGCCATAGGCTGACGTCCACCAAAAATATACCTAACGACCCGCCCTCAATGCAACAGGAAACTGCGCTGCTATCGACGTTAAGGAGCGCAAGCCTTGCGAAACTCCCTGCGATCAGTTGGCGCCCCGCCATGAGATGCGCTTCACCGCGCGCACCCCCCTTCACAACGAAAAATAAAAAAATACCTCGGAATCCGCCAGAAAAACCGCATTTTCACCACCTTGCTGCGCCTCGAAGGTCCCCGGCGCGCACCACTGCCCGGTCCTATGGAGGCCCAACATGCGCACGCAATACGACGATGACGATCTCAAACCCGTTTCCCTACCGATGCATGAAAATGCACGAGAATGCACGGAATCCTCAAATCGCTCCCGCCGCCCGCGCCACAAGGGACCACACCGCGCCACAATCCCGCGCGCCGGCGCAAAACGAAGCCACTCGATGTCCCAAAATGTCCCCGATTGTCCCAATTTAGAAGAACGCGCCGCTGCGCCCGTTCTCCCCACCGGGTTAACATTCCAACCCATGGACACCGCCCCCACCATCCCGCCGCCCCTTCCCGCCGAAGCGCTGTCGCCCGAGATCGACGCCGACCTCCCCTGCTCCATATGCGATTACAACCTGAAAGGTCTCGCCGCAAACGCCAATTGTCCCGAGTGCGGGCAACCCGTCGGGCGCACGCTCCGCTTCGGGCTGATCCACGGCGACCCCGCCTGGCTGCGCCGACAGGCGGCGGCGGTGCCGTGGCTCGCTGCACTGTGCGTGACCAACGTCGTCCGGTCGGATTTCCGTTATCTGAACTTCCCCGCCACGGTGTACATAGGGCACGCGCTGAACATCGCGGCGTCTGGCGTGGCGCTCCTCGCCTGCTGGCGGCTTGCCGTCCCCGACCCCCGGTCCACGACCGGCGCAGACGAGGACGGCTCGATCCGTCGCGGCCTGCGGCTTGCCGCCTTACTGCTTCTGCTCCTGACGGTCGCCGCCCTCCCGTTTTTCCATCCTGCGCCCGAATCGATTTACGACCGGCCGACCGGCCCGCTCACGTTCGCCCGCCCCGTCCTGCTCACCCTCACCGATTTCCTTGCCATGCTGCTGCTGGCGCGGCTCGCGCATCGCTCGGCTTCGCGTTCGCTCCGCACCCATGCGCGGGCGGTGCTCTACATCTTCCCCCCCCTGCCCATTGCGGTGCTATTCCTCTACAGGACTCCCTTCATCAGTTTCGAGCCGTTCGCCGAGGTTGCCCCGGTTATTCTCCAGGTCTTCGACTTCGTCGCCGCCGCCGCGCTCTTCGCCATGCTGATCCTCCTCGGCCGCATGTACGAAGTCCTCCGCGCCGCAGCAGCAGCCGCCGCGAGCGCCGCTACTTCTTAAACTCCAGCACCTGCCCCGCCGCCAGCAGTTTCTCGCGCAATTTCGGGTAATCGATCTTCTGAACAGTTGTCTTCGCATTAATCGCCATACATGCTGCATAAGCCGAGCTCTCCCCGATCGCCATGAAGACCGGTTCCATCCGGATGCTCCCATAAGCGATATGCGTAGCCGACAGGCAGACCGGCACGATCAGGTTCTCGCACTCCTCCTCCTTCGGCGTGATCGACGCATACCCCACCGGGTAAGGCCCCTTCGGCCCCACCTGTACGTCCCCCTCGTTAATCGCCGAGCCATCCTTCACGAACCGCTGGCAGTTGTGGCTATCCATGTTGTAAGCCCCCATCCCGATCGAATCCTTCGCCTCCACCTTGTGCTCGCAGTCCGCCTGCGTGACCACGTGCCGCCCGATCATCCGCCTGGCCTCGCGCACGTACATCTGGTGCGGCCAACCCTGCGTATCCATGAACTCATCCTTCGCCAGCCCCCACGCGTTCATCTGCTGTCGCAGGTTCGCCGGCAACCGCTCGCTGGTCGCGATGAAATAAAACAACCCCTGGTTGTAGTCGCGGTTCTCGCGCCAGATCCGCGCCCGCATCGCATAGTCGGCGTCCGGGTAGGCATAGTTCATGCCGATGTAATCGGTCGAGACGGCGCCCTGGTTGTTGATGTCGGTCTTGTGCCCGCCCTGCATCATGTCGATCTTCAGGAAGTTCCCCAGGCTGATCTTGTCGCCCGCCTGCTTGGGCATCGCCTCGACAAGCCGCGCAAACAGCTCAAACGTCTTAGCGTCATACCCCGGCGGCGGCATGAAGGGCATCTGGTCACCCTTCACGTTGGTCACGCAAATCCGAAAGTTGTACGCCTGCACGCTCTTATCCCCATCCCCCGCCTTGCCGCCATCCCCCTTCTGCACCAGCGGCAGCAACCCGCTCGCCGGATCACCCTGCTTGTTGTACGGATCGACCTTCACGGTGAACTGATGCTTAGGCGTTGCAGCGCGGATGCCATTGAGCGGCTCGTTGTACTGCGCCACCCCCTCGCGGCCGACGGTGTACTTCACACCCGCCTTGGCCATAAGGTCGCCCTCGTAACCGCAGTCGATGAAGACGGCCGCTTCGACGATCACCGCGCCCGCCTCCTTCACCGCGCCCGGCGCGTTGTAGTCATCCGCCGGCGCATGATCGAGAACGATCCTGGTGATCCGCGCCCCCTGCTTCTCGAGCGACGCCAGCCGATGGTTCAGCAGCACCCGCACCTTATTCTCAGCCACGATTTCGGCAAATGCTTTCTCCGCCACGCTCGGCTCAAACGTCCAGACTTCCGGCAGCCCATAGTGCTTGCCAAGCCGCTTGTAATACTCGCGGGACATTCCGCCGATCACTGCCTTGTTGCCGAAATCGGTCTTGCCGAGCCCGCCGGAGGTAAGTCCGCCCAGGTGCCGCCCCTGTTCGATAAGGATGACGCTCTTCCCCTCCTTCGCCACCGCCGCCGCGGTGATCACGCCCGCCGACGTGCCGCCGTAGACGCAGACGTCCACCTTCACGTTCTCCACGGCGAACGCGCGGGTCGTGAACAGGACGAGGCAGATCAACGCGGTAGGAAAGCGGCTCGGTTTCATCTCAGCTCCTTAATTCAGGTGTGAGATTGTACCGGCCGCCCATCGAAGGGTTGAAGTCGCTGCGATCGCGCTACTGCCGCGCGGAGACCGATGCGCCGCTCTCCAGCGCACCCTTGATCACCTCGATGACGCGCGGCGAGCCGATCTCGCGCTTGCCAAACCCCGGCAGCGCGCCGTTGGCGACCGCCGCCGCCTGGGCCTCGGCATAGTTGCTCACCAGCATTGTCTTGAGGTTCGGATGCGTCGTCCGCAGCCGCTTGATCGCGTCAACCCCCATCTTGTCCTGAAAACCGTACCCGAGTTCACGGTTAAAGAGAATTAGATCCACACCCTGTGCCAGCGCCTTATTCAGATCCGAATCGTCGTCCGCCATCAGGATCTGCACGCCGCTTCCGGCAGCCTTCATGACCGTCATCCGCAGATAGCTGCTGTCCGGGCCGCAATGTCCAACCAGCGCAATTTTCTTCGACATGTTCATCCCTGCTTAATCCTCGTTTTGAGCTTTACCGGGCGCAGTCGTCTGATCCGACCGACGAAAGATCGCCAGCACCCGATCCAAAGCAACTACGAACAGCTTGTTGTCATGTTCGAGCTCCACCGGAATCGCCTCGCGCGGGTCGAACAGCACCTTGTCATACTGCCTGATGGTCTGATCTTCGTCATTTTCGATCTGCTTGCTGACCGCAATCACCCGGCCGGTAATAACCGGGATCTCATGACTGTCCGGCAAAACGATGCCGGTGCGGGTCTCGCGCCTGTTGTCGTCCTTGCGAACGACGACGCGCTTGCCGATCGGCTCGATGATGTCGAATTCGGAGCGGGATTTGGTGGGTTTGGTGGCCATTGCCGGAGAATTGTAGCAGGGACAACCATGAGATTCCCGCTGCCTCACTGGGAAGTTCTGTTGCACTGCAGATTTATGCTTGGCAAACGCCAGCGAGCTCGTTAATATGCCCCCGCACCTCAACAAAAGGGAGCCTGTGAAGAACCAACCCAATCGCCGTAATCGCGGGAACCGATTCGCTGCGCCAATCCCGCTCGCTCCGGGTCTCGAATCAATGGAGCCGCGACGGATGCTCTCCGCCGCCGTCGCCCACGGTGTGCTCTCGATCGAAGGCACCGGCCGCGCCGACACGATCGTGCTCACCATGGACAGCCCCCGCACCCTGCGCGTCCGGGTCGGCGAGACCGAATCTACCTTCCTCAAGAAGAGCTTCGGCAAGATCCGCATCATCGCCGGGCGCGGTGAAGACCTAGTTACCATCGGCAGCGACGCCAATCCAATCACGCTTCCCGTCAAAGTCAGTGGCGGCGCTGGCAGCGACACGATCATCGGCGGGGCGGGCAATGATAAACTCAACGGCGGCGCGGGCGCCGACCAAATCGCAGGCGGCGCGGGCGACGACACCGTCACCGGCGACAACGGCAACGACGACCTCCACGGTGGCGACGGTCGCGACTCGCTAAGTGGCGGGCGCGGCGACGACGAGCTCCACGACGACGCCGGCCGCGACGCCGTCTTCGGCAACGCCGGCGACGATCATTGCTACTACCACGACGACGTGAAACAGTTCCGCGACGCCGCCAAGGCGGAGCAGACCTACGCCGAGCCGACGTTCCAGGTCACGCGCGGGACAGCAGGCCATCTGGTCCTGAACACGTGCCCGCTCTACGCCCCCGACGGCTCCCCGATGACAGGTGGCCTCGTCAAAGCCGGCGGCTCAACGCTCGTGCTCGCGGGCAACGTGCTCGGACAATGGGGCGGCGACGGACTGAACGTCTCCCACGCCTACGTCCCACACTTCGACCTGCCCGGCGGGAGCTTCGTGGGGAGTGGAAGTGGATCGATAGGTATCCTTTCCGGATCTGTCGTCAACAGCGGAACCATTAACCTGGTTAATCTGGCATGCAACGGCACGTTCACCAAGTCAGGCAGCGGCACCCTGACGCTGAACACGAACAACACCTACACGGGCGTCACAACGATCAACGGCGGAACTCTCCAACTCACCGGCAGCTCTACGAGCGGCTCCGCGACCAATGTCATCGTTGGTGCCACGAGCGGCGTGAACTCCAGCGGCGGCACCCTCACAATCAGCTCGACCGGCTCGATCACGGGCACCACAACGCTCAACGGTGGCCCTCTCCAATTCACTGGCAGCGTCACCAGCGTCATCCCCGCCGGCAACCTCGGAATCGTCACCATTGGCGGCCTGACATTCAACGGCGGCCTGCCGACAAACCCAACCCCAATCAACCCGCTCCTCCTCGACGCCGGATCAATCATCACCGCCCCCGACGGCTCCACACACACGCTCGCCGCCGGCGAGTTGCTGACCGTCGTCGGCCCGTCCAAGATCACCGCCGCCGGTGGCCAATCGATCACGCTGAGCAACGGCATCACCCTCCACATCACCGGCCGACCCAACGCGTCAGGCGGCGACACAACCACAATGGACACGACCACCGTCGACCCCACCACCGGCAACACGACCACCGGCGACCCCACCACCGGGAACACGACCACTGGCGATACGACAACCGCCGACCCAACCACCGGGAACACGACCACCGGCGATACGACGACCGGCGACACGACCACTGGCGACCCAACCACGCCACCCGTCGACCCGGCGGACCCCACGCCCACACCGCCGACCGATCAAGCTTAGACATGAGGGCTCCGAGCATGCTCCCGCACATCCGAATCACCGACCGCTCAGCGCTCGCGCCCGAACCCCTCGAACCTCGCCGAC
>JAQGHM010000131.1 GCA_028291615.1 Phycisphaerales bacterium
CGCTGATCGAGATCCTCGTCGTCATCGGCATCATCGCGGTGCTGATCGGCATCCTCATCCCCACCATCGAGCACGCCCGCCATCAGGCTTACAAGGACAAGTGCGCCAGCAACCTCCGGCAGATCGCGCAGGCGATGGGCATCTACGGCACGGAGAATCACAACAGCTTCCCGCGCACGATCTACATCCCGGGGCAGCCCATCACCTACGGCACCGGCGCAACCGCCCCCGACCCCTTCACCGGCGGCGCGGGCGGGGTCGCGCCCAATGACGTGACCGCCGCCGTCTTCCTGCTGCTGGCCACGCAGAAGCTGCCGCCCGAGATGTTCATCTGCCCGTACAACGACGAGACGACCTTCTCGACCGACGCCGCCGCCACGCCCCCGGTCGTCGGCCGCTCCAACTTCACCGACTACGCGAAGAACCTCGCCTACAGCATCGCCAATCCCTACCCGAGCACCGCCGCCGTCGCCGCGGGATATCCGCTCAAGCAGACCGCATCGGCCGACTTCCCCATGGCCGCCGACTTGAATCCCGGCGTGCACCCGCCGATCAGTGACGTGCTCTCGGTTGCGCCGGGCGCATCGTCAAGCCAGATGAGCAAGGCGCTCTCCCGCAACCACGAGCGTGATGGGCAGAACGTCCTCTACAACGACGGTCACGTCGCCTGGCATATCGACCCCTTCGCCGGGCGCGGCGGGGACAACATCTACACCACCGCCGACGGCAAGGTCGACGCCTCCCCGGTTGACACGCGCGATACGATCCTCCTGCCGCCGGTGAAGTAGTCCGCGCCGGCAGGCGGAGGGCGGGGCGTTCCCCTGATGTAGCTCGCGTCGGTCGGTCGAGCGCTTGTTCGGCATGCGGTAGAATCCACCCATGCTGCAAACGATCGCCTGGACCGGCCACGCCGCCCGCCTCCTCGACCAGACCCGCCTCCCGCTAGAGACCGTTTACGTCGACATCACCGACGAGCGGCAGATGTGGGACGCGATCAAGCGCCTGGTCATCCGCGGCGCGCCGGCCATCGGCGTAGCGGCAGCGTTCGGCGCGTACTTGGGCATTCGCCACGATGAGTCCGATTCACTCGCCGAGTTCGACGCGCACCTCGATCAGGTCTGCACCTACCTCGCCACCAGCCGTCCCACCGCCGTTAACCTCGTCTGGGCCCTCGACCGCATCAAAGGCGTAAGCCAGGAAACGCGCAAGCAGGGAAGCCGATCCGAAGATCTGATGGTGCAAAAGATCAAGCAACGCCTGTTAGCCGAAGCGCTAACGATGCTCGAAGAAGACAAGCAAGTCTGCAGGAAAATCGGTGAGCACGGACTGGAACTCATCTCAGGACTCAGGACTCAGCACTCAGGACTTTCGGTGCTCACTCACTGCAACGCCGGCGCTCTCGCCACCGTTGCCTACGGCACCGCGCTCGCCCCTATCTACTTCGCCCACGAGCAGCACATCCCCATCCACGTCTTCGCCGATGAAACCCGCCCCCTCCTCCAGGGCAGCCGCATCACCGCTTACGAACTGCGCGAGGCCGGCGTCCCCGTCACCGTCATTTGCGACAACATGGCCGCCACGGTCATGAAGGAAGGAAAAGTGCAGGCCGTCATCGTCGGCACCGATCGCGTCGCCGCCAACGGCGACGTCGCCAACAAGATCGGTACCCTCAACGTCGCCATCCTGGCCAAATATTACAACCTCCCCTTCTACGTCGCAGCCCCCACCAGCAGCATCGACCTCTCGCTCGCCAGCGGCGCAGAGATCCCCATCGAACAGCGCGACAGCAGCGAAATCAGCAATGGCCTGGGCCGCCAAACGGCGCCCGATGACGTCAATTTCTACAACCCCGCCTTCGATGTCACACCAGCCGACCTCGTCACCGCGATCATCACCGAAAAGGGCGTCGCGAAGCCGCCTTATGTTCAATCGCTCAAAGCGCTCTGCCCGGCAGGCACCGGACGATGATGCTCAAGCTCGCTCTCGCAAAAACCAAAGGCGCTATTAACTCCCCCGCCCCGCTCTACTCCCCTTTGTCCAATCAAAACGCCTCTAACCCAAAGGAGACGCGTCATGCGAAAGATGCCGATTATCGGTCTGGCCACGGTTGCCGCGATGGCCCTCATGTTCCTGCTCAACCCCCTCACCCGCGCCGGCGACGCCGCCAAGGATGCTGGCGCAAAGCAGGCCGATCCCAAGCAGCCGATCAGCCTCCTGTCCGAAGCCGATAAAAAACTTCCGCGCGACAACAACTACATCGTCCACGAATGGGGCACCTTCACCTCCTTCGCCGGTTCCAACGGCGTCTCCCTCGACTTCCGCCCACTCGCCGATGAAGACCTCCCCAAGTTCGTCATGGACCGCCCCAGGCAAGCCGCCCTCAACCAGCGCCGCGACATCGCCTACGCCAAAGGCGTCACCGGCAAAGGCCTTGTCCTCTCCAAACAGCGGATGGAAACCCCGGTCACGTACTTCTACACCGACCAGGAGCGCATCGTGGACGTGACGGTCGAATTCCCCCACGGGTTGCTCACCGAATTTTTCCCACCCGTGCGCCAGTTCGGCCCCGCCTTCAAACCCGACGTGCGCGAGCCGCTGACCGGATCGTGGCTACGCTGGGGCAACATCCGGCTTCTCCCCAAATCGAAACAAGCGCCGCTGAACGAGAAAGGCGTCGATCCCTATCTCCGCCAGGTCGAGCCCGGCGAAAATCCCCACTACGCCTACGCCCGCGAGACCGATTCCAACCAAATCCAGATCGACGACCCCGCCTCCATGACCACCTCCCGCGAAAAGTTCCTCTTCTACCGCGGCGTCGGTAATTTCGACCTCCCCGTCCGCGTCACCGCCAGCGGTGGCGACCGCTTCACCTTCACCCACTCCGGCAAAACGCCACTCCACTACGCCTTTCTGGTGCAGATCGACCACGGCGTCGTGCGCTTTGCCCGCTATGACCAGATCCCCCAGTCGATCGACATGATGCTCCCCAGCCAACCCTCCACTCTCGACGCCCTGTCCGACGAGATGATCCGCGCCCTGGTCTCCGACGGCCTCTTCGACAAGGAAGCCCGCGCCATGGTCAAAACCTGGAAATCATCCTGGTTCGGCGAACAGGGCACCCGCGTCCTCTATGGCCTCGCCCAAGGCGACACCGATGCCCTGCTTCCCCTCCACCTCTCGCCCGCCCCGAAAGAGATCGTCCGCGTCATGATCGGCCGCCTCGAAACCCTCACCCCTGAACAGGAATCCACGATCGAATCACTTGTTGCCCACTTGGGCGATGACGACCCCGCCATCCGCACCCAGACCGCTGTCCGGCTCAAAGAGTTAGGCCGCTTCGCCGAACCCGCCCTCACCCGAGTCGCCGCCACCAGCAATGACCCCGAAGTCCAGGTCAAATCCCAAACCCTGCTCCGCCGCATCGCCGCGGGCAAGGAACAAACCGACAAGCGGAACTAACCAGGTTCGCACTTCCGCGTGGAAACCCTCGTCCCCCGGGCACGGCGCCTTACGGCCGTGCCCTTCTTCTTATCTGCTAGATGGTCCCCGCAAGCTGTGGCTGCTGGTCGCCCGCCACCCGTTGCTTGACCAGCGCAATAAGGTCCTTCATGTGAAACTCCCCCTTCACCAGCACGTCGGTCACGCCCAGGCTGGTCGCCTTGCTCTTCAGGTTCTTATCATTCATGCCCGTAACCAGGATCACCGGGATGTTCTTGTATTTCGGAAATCGCCGCAGGTTCTGCAGGAACGTCGTGCCATCCACCTCGGGCATCATTTGATCCAGCAGGATAATATCCGGCCGCACGTCGCGCACCCGGTCCATCGCGTGCCCCCCGTCATGCGCGCCGTAAACATCGAACCCCGCCCGCCGGAACGTCTTGGCGAAGAGCTCAAGCTGGTCCTGCGCATCCTCGACAATCATGATCTTGGCCATAAAAAAACCCTCGACCCCACTCGTTGCGTGAGGATGCAAAGCACGTTCCAGCGGCGGCGCAAACGATTGACGCTCCCCACACCGAACGCATTCCTGGATGAACCTTTTCAAAAGTCAGGACGAAAACCACCAACCCCGCAATACCGTCCATCATCGACGGGCAATGCGCCGCCCAACGTGACCCCGTCGCGCATCGTGCTCTGCACTATATACCCCGCCGCCCCCCGAAGGAAAACATACAATCCGCCAGCA
>JAQGHM010000132.1 GCA_028291615.1 Phycisphaerales bacterium
ATTCATCAAAGGGGCGGCAGCCGATTTCGGGCGCGGCCAGGATGCCCAATCGTTTGAAACTGCCGAGGAACAGCGGGTGCACGCTGGCCTCAGCGGCAACAACGAGGACACGCGTCGCGTGGCCTGACTCGATCAACATTGCCGCGCGGATGAGCGCCAGCAACCCGCTCGCACAAGCGCCCGAGAGCGTAAGCCGCGGCCCATCACCAACCGCGAGTTCGGCCGCGATGTCACCAAGACCCGAAGGCTGCAAACCCCCTGCTACATATGGCGGAAGTGGCATATGTTTCAGGGGAATGATCGGAGCCAGCCAGCTTTCGATCGAACCCTTGCTCGTTCCCACGAGGGTCGCGAAGTCGTCGCTTTCAGACCACCCAGCCTCAGCCATCGCCTGATCCGCAACGCGTCGCGCCATCTGAATCACGCGCGGCGATGCATTGTCAAACTCCCCTGCCGCCCGGGTGTGATCGGTGATGAACTCGCCGGCAAGCAGTGCATCCCACGTTTCAACCGGCGTGCGGCCCAGCGGCGTGAGCAGTCCCGTCCCCGTAATGACCGCCTGACGTGATTTGATTGCAGACGCCGCCCCCGTGCGCCCGGCAGGAACCATCGTGAGTTGCTCGATACTCATCTCACGGCGCAACTTCTTCCGGCGTGCGACTCCCCTGCTGCTGCTGCTCCTGCTGCTTCTCTCCGCCCCCTGCCGAAATGTAATCCGGAACCCCATCCTTGAACGGCGGACGCATCGCCAACCCCATCACGTCCAGCATCGCCTTGTCCGCGTCGTAATCCGGCGACGGCACCGCCTTGGTCAACATCACCTTCGTCTCGCTCGAGAAGATCGAATTAGCCCCCGCCATGAAGCACAGCGCCTGATCGGAAAAACTCATGTTGTGCCGCCCTGCCGAGAGACGCACGACTGCAGCCGGCATCAGTATTCGCGTCGCCGCGATCATCCGCACCGTCTCCCAGATCGGCACGTCCGGGCTATCCGCCATCGGCGTACCCGGCACCTTCGACAGCACGTTGATCGGCACCGACTCCGGATGCGGCGTCATCGTTGCCAGCGTCTGCAGCATCGACACGCGATCCGCAACCGTCTCGCCAAGCCCCATGATCCCGCCGCAGCAAACGGTGACATTGGTCTTGCGCACGTTCGCCACCGTATCAAGCCGATCCTGAAATTTCCGCGTCGTGATGATCGTCTCGTAATGCTCCGCCGACGTGTCGATGTTGTGGTTGTAAGCGTACAGCCCCGCCTCTTCGAGCCGCCTGGCCTGATGCTCGGTCAGCATCCCCAGCGTACAGCAGACCTCCAGCCCCGTGGCCGTCACGTCGCGAACCATCTCCAGCACGCGATCGAACTGCGCGTTATCCCGCACCTCGCGCCAGGCCGCCCCCATGCAGACGCGCGTCACCCCGCTCGCCTTGGCGCGCAGCGCGATTTCCATCACCTCGTCGCGCGGCATCAGCGGCTGGGCTTTGATGTCAGTCTGATACCGCGCAGATTGCGAGCAGTAAGAACAATCCTCCGGACACCCGCCGGTCTTGATGGAGATCAGCTTGCAGACCTGCACCTCCCCCGCATCGTGAAACTGGCGATGCACCTGCGCAGCGCGAAAGACCAGCTCCATCAGCGGGCTTTGCGCGGGATCAAATAGGGTGCGGACCTCTTCGAGGGTCCAGTCGTGCCGGATCGCTGCTGCTGACATTACGTCTTAAATCCCTGCTGTGGGGGTTACTGGAAGGCGTCGGCGACCGCGCGAACCTGCTTGGGCCGCAGGACGCGAGCGCGGTTGTCGAAGGCGAGGACGGCCATCAGTCCGGTGCGGTTGTCGACGACGTAAACCGTGTCGCCGCCGCCCACGCTGGGGACGGTGATGACCTGGTAGTCCCGGTCCTTGACTGCAAACGCCGCGTCCGCAGGTTTAGCCGGAAGCAGGCAGGCGATCAGGAGCAGCATGCCGGTGATCGAGAGGACGCCGATGCCGAACGTTTTCTTATCCATGGTTCACCTTGATCAATCTTAATCTCAGTTCGTCAGTCACAAACAGGACGCACGGGGTGGTTAGCGGGGCTTGAGCTTGTTGGCCCCGGGTCCGGGGCCGATGCCGCCGCCGACTTTGAAGACCTGGTTGAGGTCGATCTTGGGCATCGGCTCCAGCAGGTTCTGCGCGTCGTTGTAGCTCATGGCCGAAAGCTCCCCCTTGCTGGTATCAACGATGATCACCACGCCGCCGCTGATCCCGTTGATCTGCGCGGGCACCATGATGTAGTCCGACGGCCGCCCCACCTGTGCAACCGCGCGCTGCTCGGGAACGAACTTGTTGATCAAAACGATCGCGAGCAGGACGTTCAGGGCGCCAAGGGCCCACAAGATTGCCGATTTCACAGATGCCTCCTCAGTTGGAGTAAATGGGTCGATGCCTCGGATGCTTGTTTAGTCCAGGTGCGTGCGCTTCGCGTTCTTGAAGAGCACCGCGATCGCCACCGCCGACAGGAAGCCGATCATCAGCCACGTCAGTGCGGTGCTGCTGCTGGCCATGCGAACGGTGGTGGTATACCCCTCCAGGCGTGCCTCGAGCTTTACCGTATCCTCATCTTCGGAGCTCTTGGCGAACGCGATGATCGGCGCCAGCGCCACTGCGACCGTGACGTAAAGCGCCATTAAGCGGTACTTCATGGTTCCCATCATAACCAGCTTTCGATCGGACGGGCAAGCGACCGAAAATCCTCCGCCGGCAGGCAGACCGTCTCCCACTTGGCGCTGCGCCGCCGCATGTGGTCGCGATACTCCGCCAGGTTGATCCCCATCAGCAGATACCACCGGTCGCGAAACTCGAAAACCCCCGGCTCGCCCCCCCTGCCGCCGCCCGGCCCCGCCGCCGCGGCCGCTTCCATTTCCGCCAGCGCCAACAGCGGCGGCGGATCGACCCAATAAACAAATCCAAACACCGCCGTAAACCCATCCCCAAAAACCTGCTCCCACTGCAGCAGGTCTTTCACGTCCGCCTCGGTCGCCCAGGTCTCAAACCCGCTGCGCTTCGTGCGATTCCGCAGGCTCCGCCCCTTCACGTCAATCAACAGCCGCGGCTTCTTCTGCGGGTAAACGACAAAGTCGAACGATTTGAGTTTGGCGTTGGCGAAGAGCGCCTTCTTCGCCTCATCGACGGCAACGTACGGGATGCCCTTGTTGCGGAGATAGGCTTCGAAGGCGGCTTCGTAATGAACCGAGCGATCAGCCATGCCGGACAGAATACCGCAATCGGAATTCAGAAGCGAGCGGAATGTAAGGACGCAGTACGGGCGTCACCGGTCACGTGTGGCATGGCACGGTGCGTCTGGCCCGCGCCGGACTGAATGGTACTCCAATCAAGAAGCCGGAGCGAAGCGATCTCCAATTCGAAGACGGGGGATCAACCGCGATGACGCGAAGGACGCGAAGGGGGACGCGAAGAAGAGTGCTCGGCCACGGAGGACACAAAGGACACGGAGGAGGTCACCCGCCAATGGACGCGAATGGCGGAGGCTGAATCCCGCACGCCGACGAAGCGGCCCCCCCTTGGTGAGATGCCGGGCGGCGCCGTGAATGAGTGCATCATGCGCCCGTGCAGCTTTGGATGTAGCATCCCCGGTCAATGTGCAGATGGCGGGATAAAACTCAGGAGTAACACGTGGGACGATTGCGCCGAATCCTATTCCGTGCCGCGACGGTGCTTTCGTTCCTCCTGTGTATCGCAACCCTCCTCCTGTGGGTCGCGAGTTACCAGCGCCAGGGCATATTGGTTCGCCGGGCCTTGGGAACGCCGCATACCTTCGCCGTCGAGGCCGGCACGATCAGCGTGCGCCGACAGCCGACTGGCACGAACGTCACCGACACCGCGCGCCTGCGCGTCTCGTACCTGCATAACGCCGATTTGTCATGGACGATCGGGCGGGCACGAGACGGGTCAAATGTCTTCGAGCCGCACCTGACCAATCGGTCAACCTGGGCTAACTTCGCCGCTCGGCTTCCATCCGCCGATTACGAGGCCGCTCTGCTCGAGGCGCTGGATGACCCAAGCCGGTTTGCCGCGGCCCATGTCGCGCTTGCCAACGCGCGGGCGACGCCGGCCCGTCGGGCAACGGCCAAATCTCAACAACCCGGCGGGCCGGCCGGAGAGACCTACATTGACCTGGACGGCCTGGTCCTTCGAATGCCAGCCAACGTGCTGGACTACGACGAGATATCCCGCCGTTACACAAGCGGCCAGCCGATGCCGCTGACGATCGACCCCACCTCCCAGGCGCGCTTGCGTCGACTGTGGAACGGCCGCCTTGCCGAGCCCGCGGCATCGCTCGCGTGCCGGTGGCTGGTGCTCCCGCTCCTGATCCTGCCGGGCGCATGGGGTTGGTCGTACGTCAGTCGAACCCGGCGTGCAAAGCTGCGCCGCCAAGGCCGCTGCCCATCCTGCGGCTATGATCTCCGCGCCACGCCCGACCGCTGCCCGGAATGCGGAATGAAACCCAACGCCGACGCGGCCCGCTAAATCGCCCTGTCGCCCGCGGAGCAGTGTGCGGGGGGGCGCGGTACTCGCAGTTTCCGTCCTCGCCTTTTCCCCCGCAACGGTGCAGCGGTGGCGGCACTCTCCGATGGAAGCCGCATCCCATCATCCGTCCCGCGCTACGCCGCGATATCCATCGAGACCGCCTGGCTCACCGGGCCGAGCTCGCCGCGGTCGTTGAACCACTGGGCGATCACCCAGAGCGTCTTGCCCCGGTTGCCCGGGGGGATCGGCAGGCGGGCCTTGCCGCGGGTGGCGACGGCGGCGAGATGGGCGTCGGCGGCGCTCTGGGGCGGGGCATCGCCGGCCGCGCCGATCCGCATCGAGATGATCGCGCCCCGCGCACCCGGCGGCTTGGCGCGGGTGTGTGGCGTGGTCTCGTCGAAGACGCTCACGCTGGCGCTGCCCGGGCTGAGCTGCAGGCGCGGCCGCGTGGTCGGGGCGGCGATGGGGGAGCGCCGCTCGGGCCGCGGGTTCATCCGCAGGTCCGCCCGCTGGCCGGGGGTGAGGGCGGGATTGGCATTGAGCGTGCGGAGGATCTGGCGGGCGACGGACTTGCAATTGGCCTTGGCGACGTCCTTGTCGGCGATCGCGATGCGGGTGCGGGTGGCGGGGTCGTTGCAGAGGGCCAGCCGCGCGGCATATTGGTCTGCCGCCGCGACCATCGCCGCCGCATCGGCCGGCGTAACGCCGAATTCGAGGGGTGAGGCCGCCAGGCGCGCGGCGAAGTGCTTGTTCCAGACGTCCAGGGCCGAGTCGGCCAGCGGGGGGACAACGGGCATGTCGGCTACTCCAGTTCAGCCGCAGCGCATCGGGCGGCACGCCGCCTGCGGGAGACATCCCGCAGATTTCGCGACGGCCACGCGCGTTCGATCCGCAGCGCACGCGTCCGGCACATCTCATATCGATCGCGAGGGACAGGGGCTTTAGCAGTGGAGGAGGACCCGGGAATTGGGGACGGCGCTGCCGCATCGCCGTTGTGGGTCGGAGCAACCCGGTCGTTCGGCTGGCGCATCGGGTTGTTGGCCGGTCGAACGGGGTTATTCACGCGGCGAACGGGGTTGTCGGCGACTTCAACACGCCTGTTCGCCGGGGGCACAAGGGTGTTGGATGCACCAACAGGGTTATCGCTGCGGGGAACAAGGGCGTTACCCGGGCGGATCAGGGTGTTGCCCGGGGGAACGCGGTTGCTCGATCGGCCCGCGGGGGTGCTGCGCGCCCGTCGGTCGGTGAGGCGGTCGTCGCGTGACTTGCGCGGGAGGTCGCGTTCCTGAGGGCCGTTCCTGGCGGGCGTTGGCGAACCGGGCGATCGCTTAGCGCGGGAGGACGGGGAGGGAGCGCAGGCTCGCGGGACGGCGGGCATTGCCGTGGGCCTGTCCGTTGCCATGGCCGTTGCCATTGCCATTGGGGCCCACGGCCAGTGCCGGGCCGAGCATCAGGCCGGGCCGGAGCTTGGGAAGGCGGCGGCGGGTCGCGGCGGGGCGCGGCGGCTTCTTGACGAGGGTCAGTTGCGGCGTGCGGGCTTTCTCGCGCTCCTGCCGCCGGCGTTCCTTCAATCGCTTCAACGCCCGCTCCGCCAGTGCCTCCTCGGCATACGCCGCCAGTTGCTCGGCGGAGCTGAAGAGCACCTGCCAGTCGTACTCGCCGCCGTGGTAGTCGCAGTTGTCGGTGGAATACTCGCGGCAGATCTTGGGGCGCGTCTCGTAGATGCCGCAGCGGTTGTCCGCCTGCAGGTGCTTGCAGCGGGAGTAAACCCCCAGGTACCACTTGCGCTTCTCGATGAAGACGAAGACGTTCTGGTGGACGAGGTACCAGCGGATGTCATCGTACTGCCGGCGCGTCTGGGGCGTGTCGATCTCCAGGACGAAATAACGGCAACAGAGGGCCGAACACTGATCGCAAAGACAGGAACTGCTCATATAGGCCGGACAGAGTAGCGAGATGCGGCAACGGATGCCAAGGAAATCGTGGGGAGTAGACAGTCGCCCGCGGTCCGTAGAGAGTAGTGCGGCCATGCGCATCATCGCCGGAGCATTTCGCAGCCGGGTCATCCTCCCGCCCGAGGACGACCAGACGACGCGGCCGATCACCGACCGGGTGAAGCAATCCCTCTTCGACATCCTCAACCCGCTGCTGGATGGGGCCATCGTCTACGACTGCTTCGCCGGCACCGGCTCGATGGGCCTGGAATGCCTGAGCCGCGGGGCCATGCGAGGGCATTTCTTCGAGGCGGATCGCTCGGCGCTGGGGCGGCTCAAGAAGAACATCGCGACGCTGGGGGTGGCGGATCGATCGACGGTCGTCCCGGGCGATCTCTTCAAATTCTTCGCCCATTCGACGCCCCCACCCGAGCCGGTTTCGGTGATTTTCCTGGATCCCCCCTACCGTTTTCTCCGCGAGCAGCCCGAACGCCTGCGGACGCTGGCGGAGGGGCTGGCAACGCACCTGTCGCCCGAAGGCGTGGTGATCTTCCGCCACGACGCGGCGGATCGCCTGGAACTGCCGGGACTGGTGCGTGCCGATGAGCGAACGTATGGCGGGATGACGCTCAATTTCCTGCGACGGGCGAGTTAGATGAAGCGCGCGGGGGAGAAGGGCGTGCAGTCGATGGCGGGGGTTTTATTGAGGATGAGGTCGGCGATGATTTGACCCGTGGCGAGCGAGGTGGTGATGCCGAGGCCCTCATGGCCCGTGGCGAGGAAGACGTCAGGTCGAGGAGGGGAAGGCCCAATTAACGGAAGCTTGTCAGGCGTGGCGGCACGGAAACCGGCCCAGGCCTTCGCCTGCTCGAGCCGCGCCAGAGCCGGCATGTACTGGTAAGCCCGCTCCAGCATGCGCGCGAGCATGGCGGGCTCGACGTCGGGACTGGCGTTGTCGTATTGGCGGGAAGAGCCGATCAGCAGCGTTCCATCCGCCCTGGGATGCAGGTTGAACGCGACCGAATCAGCGTCACCGCCACCCACGCTCTTGAGATAGCCCAGCTCGACGAGCTGATGCGTGGCAAAGCCGGGTACGGCACGGACCATCACGAGATGCCCTTTGCGCGGCCGCACGAGGAGGCCCGGTGTGAGGCGGGGAGCAAGCGCGCCGCAGGCATTGACGCAGAATTTCGCGCGCCAGATTTCACCACTCGCCAGCCGGGCCCCCTGCTCGATAAATTCCGTGACGGTCACTCCTTCACAGACCTGTGCCCCACGCGACCGGGCCCGGTCGACCAGATAGGTGGCGGCGGCGGTGGGGGAGATCAGGACATCGCCAGGAACATGCAGTGCGCCCGCGAAACCCGGACGGAGGTTGGGTTCCATCCGCGCGAGGTCGCCTCCGGAGAGGATGTCGGCGGCGAAGCCAGCCTGCGCGTGCGCGCCGTGCATGCGCTGAACCTCCGACATCTCATGATCATCGGCGGCAATCCAAAGCGTGCCGGCGGTGCGATATTCCACCGCGGCGGGCAACTGCTCTTTCAGTTCCGCCCAAAGCTTTTGCGAATAGCGCGTGAGGGCATAGATGGCATCCCCCTCAGGCATGGCGACGACGTGGCCCATCGCCGCTCCCGTCGCGCCATCGGCGACGCCGGCGCGATCGACCAGCGCGACGCTGAGACCGTCGCGCGTGAGAGCATCCGCACAGGCGGCGCCGACAATCCCCGCGCCGACGATGAGCACATCAACGGGTTTCACGAGCGGATGCCCCAGACGAAGGGATCGGTCGGCTCGAAGATCAGCGTCGCCTCGGCGGTGACGTGTGCGGAGCCTTTGATGGTGGGGATGAGGTCGTCGCCAACCCGGCGAATCGAGCCTTCGAAGATGCTGCCGACGATGCTCTCCTGTCGCCAGGTCTGCCCTTCCTTGAGCTTCCCATCCGCGAAGAGGCAAGCCAGCTTGGCGCTGGTGCCCGTGCCACAGGGGGAGCGGTCGTACGCTTTGCCGGGGCAAAGGACAAAGTTGCGGCTGTCGGCGTTTTTCGACGGAGCGAAGAGTTCGATGTGGTCGATCTCCGCGCCGTCGCGGCCGGTGATATTCTCGCGCACGAGCGCCTCGCGGACGCGCCAGGAAAAGTTCATCAGCGACTCGATCTTCTTAAGGGAGAGCTCATGGCCGTGATCGCCGACAAGGAAGAACCAGTTTCCGCCCCACGCGACATCGCCGGTGACGGGGCCGTACCCTTCAACCTCAATGCGAACGTCTTTGGCAAGACGATAGCTCGGGACGTTCTGGACCGAAACCTGTCCATCGTCGTGCAATTGCGCGGTAACGACGCCGACGGGAGTTTCGATGCGGTGGTGGCCCGCTTTGATCCTGCCCATGTGCCGGAGCGTCGCGACCAGGCCGATCGTGCCGTGGCCGCACATGCCGAGGTAGCCAACGTTGTTAAAGAAGAAGACGCCCGCCACGTTGGCGGGATCAGCCGGCGGGAGCAGCATTGCACCGACCATGGCTTCAGAACCGCGCGGCTCGTTGACGATCGCAGACCGAAGCGCATCATGCTGTTCGCGAAAACGCTGCATCTGCGTCGCCACTGTGCCACCGCCCAGGTCCGGCCCGCCGGAGACGACGATGCGGGTCGGCTCGCCACCGGTGTGGGAATCGATGACACCCAGGCGCTGCAATGCGTCGCCGCTCATCGCACTGTCTCCCGCTTGGGGATCCTCGGGCGGTTGCGGATGCCGTCGTGGATGATTTTCAGCACCGCCTCCCGCTCTGCGCCAACCAACGGCAGACGTGGCGCGCGCAGGGTTTCGCTACCCAGGCCGCACTCCTGCACGGCCAGCTTGATGTAATGCACAAATTTAAAATGCGTGTCGAGATGCAGCAGCGGCATGTACCATCGATAGATCGCCTTGGCTTCCTCCCACTCGCCCGCGACCGCGAGGTCCCAGAGGTACTGGTTCTCCGCGGGAAAGGCGTTGACGAGGCCCGCGATCCACCCCTTCGCGCCGAGCATGATGCTTTCAAGGGCGAGGTCATCTACGCCTGTGAAAATCGCGTAGCGATCGCCGACCTCGTTGATCAGATCGGTGATCCGGCGGACATCGGCGGAGGATTCCTTGATCGCGACGAGGTTCTTCTCGTCGGCCAGTTCCTCGAACATCTTCGGCGTGATATCGACGCCATAGGCGATGGGGTTGTTGTAGACGAGGATCGGCAACCCCGTCGCACGGGCGACGGCGCGGAAATGGGCGATCGTCTCGCGTGGGTCGGATTTGTAGACCATCGCGGGAAGAACCATCACGCCGTCCGCGCCGAGTTTCTCCATCTCGCGGGCATAGCGGACGGCGCCGGCGGTGCTGGTCTCGGCGACGCCGCTGAGGACGGGGACCCGGCCGCGGGCGGCGCGGATCGTCATCTCCATGACGGCTCGTTTTTCCTGTGGGTCGAGGGTGACGTTCTCACCCAGCGAGCCGAGCATAACCAGGCCGGTCGCGCCGCTGTCGATCAGGACTTCGACGTGGCGCTGCGTGGCATCGAGGTCGAGCGATTGGTCGGGGTGAAATTGGGTGGTAAGTGCGGGGAAGACGCCGGCCCATGAGATTGGCATTGAGGGGTCCTTTTGCGTGTCAATTCCGGGCATGGTCTGCCGGGCCCGATGGAAAAGCAATCCTCGCGCGAAGGCGTCCGATAAATTGTCATGCCGGTGGTGCGCAGTGGTCGATGACGATTTCATGGCGACTCCCCTGCCGTCACATAAGGTCTGCAACCTCAAGCGTCTCCTGCAACTGCGGTCCGAGGCGCGCGAGCAGAAGCGCACCGTCGTGCAGTGCCACGGCTGTTTCGACATCGTTCATCCCGGGCACATTCAATACCTGCAATTCGCCAAGTCGCAGGGAGATCTGCTGATCGTTTCCGTGTCAGCGGACCCGCAGGTGAACAAAGGAGCCGATCGGCCACTGATTCCGGATGACCTGCGCGCGTCGAGTCTGGCCGCATTGGAATGCGTGGACTACGTCTACGTGAACCCGCACCCGACGGCGGTCGAACTGCTGACGGAGTTGCAGCCCGACGTCTACGTCAAGGGGCGCGAGTACATGCGGAACAACGACCCGCGTTTTCTTGCTGAGCGCGATACGGTGACAGCGCACGGTGGCCGCGTCGTCTTCTCGTCCGGCGATGTCATTTACTCCTCCTCCGCACTGATCGGCGGTATGAGCGCTGCCACCTTCAACGACGAAAAACTGCGCCGCTACCTCGGTCAGTACGATCTTGGCGGAAAGAACCTCCTCCAACTCGTGAATGATTTCCGTGGCCAGAAAGTCGTCGTCGTCGGTGATTACATTCTCGATCGGTATCACTTCTGCGAACCCGCGGCGGTCGCGGCGGAATCGCCGATGCTCAGCCTGCGGCAGATTCGCACCGAAGACTACGACGGTGGCGCGGGCGTCGTCGCCCTCCACCTCGCCGGACTTGGCGCCAGCCCCTCGCTGGTCACGGCGCTCGGGCATGATGCTGAATCGAACGTCGTCGCCGGCCGACTCAAGCGCCGTGGCGTAACCGTCTCGGCGCTGCACTCGCGCAAAGATCTCCCGCTGAAGCGACGTTATCTCGCGGATTTGACGAAGGTGTTAAAGATCGATGAAGGGGGCGGAAGTGTCCTGGATTCCGAGGCCGAGCAGTCACTGGCGGATCGCATCCTCCGCGCGGCGGACGACGCCAGCGCGGTAATCTTCGCCGACTTCGGTTACGGCCTGATCACGCCGACGCTGCTCGAGCGCGTCATGCCGACGCTACGAAAACGCGTGCGCATCCTCACCGCCGACGTGAGCGGCATGCGCTCCAACCTGCTCTGCTTCAAGAACGTCGATCTGCTCTGCCCCACCGAGCGCGAAGTGCGCGAAGCGCTGCACGATTTTTCCACTGGCATCAACAACATCGTCTACTCCCTCTTGTCGCACACCGGCGCGAAGCAGGCGCTGATCACGCTGGGCAAACAGGGCCTCTTGGTCTTCGACCAGTATCGTCCGCGCAACGCCGATGAATCCTGGGAACGAAAACTCCGCAGCGAATATCTCCCGGCGTTGGCGACACACGCCATCGACCCGCTCGGATGCGGCGACGCCCTGCTGGCAACGGCGACGCTGGCGCTGGCCGCGGGCGGAAGCGTGCACGCAGCGGCCTACCTGGGTTCCGTCGCCGCCGCGTTCGAAGCGCAGCGGATTGGTAACCAGCCGATCACGGCCGAGGATCTGTTGACCGGCCTGTCCGTGACCGCTCCGCCGGAAGGGGTGCGACGCCTGGCTTCATGAACGCGCGAACGGATGCCGACTTTATGGAAAAGGAGTTCCACCATGTCCCGCCGCCTGAACGTCCTGCTGTTCGCCTTCGGCTCCGCCGGAGTCAACGCGATCCGCTCGCTGCGGAGTGCCGGCCACAACCTCACCGCCTGCTTCACCCATCCGACCACGCAATCCTGGCACCCCAGTCTCCAGGACGAGTGCCGCCGCCTGAACATCCCCTGCTCCACTGACCCGACTGATGCCGAAATCGCGCCGGGCATGTCGTCTCGGCCGGACGTGGTGCTGAGCGTCTTCTACCGCCGCCGGATTGAGATGCCGTTCCTGGGGCTGCCGACGATCGGCGCGTTCAACGTCGCGGCATCGCAGCTCCCGCGCTATCGCGGTCACTTCCCTTTCCGCTGGGCGATCCTCAACAACGAATCGATGTGGGGCGTGACCGTTCACCAGATGACGCAGACGTTCTGCGACGGCGCGGTGCTCCACCGCAAGCCGCTGGTAATCAGGCCGCAGGAGAACGCATACGACCTGTCGCATCGGCTGGCAGACGCGGCGGCGACGGCGGCGGTGGAGGCGGTCAACAAGCTCGCAGCAGGCGACGATCACCTGGCATCGGTCGAACCGGCGGGCCCGCAGTTCTTCGGGCCGGAGGTCCCTTTCGGCGGAACGATCGACTGGCGCCAATCAGCGGCCAAGATTGACTCGTTCGTCCGCGCGATGGACTTCGGCCGGTCCGTGCGCCAGACATATCAGCACTTTACACCCCCCGCCGCCGCGATCATCGGCGGCAAATCGATCGGCATCTACCGGGCGCACTTCGGCGGCACGATGTCGTCTTATCCCGCGGGCACGCTGACCCGCTGCGACGACCAGGTCTGGGTGCAAACCGGCCGCGGCCACCTGGCGATCGAGCGGGTCTACGCGGAAGGCCAGGATCACCACGCGGCGGAATACTTCACCGCGCACGGTTGCACGCCGGGCGACATGTTCGATACGACCCACACCTGGGGCATTGGCGGGACGTCCGCGGGCGAGATCAGTCACGCGGCATGACGGATAGCAGGGAGCCGCTTCACGAGCGTTTTCTACTCTCCCGGCAACCCGCGGGCCGATGATGATCTACAACCACGAAAGGCCACCGCGATGCCCGACCCGTATGATCTATCCATCGTCCTGCCAACCTGCGATCGGGCCGCCTTGCTGGAGCGGGCCTTGGCCTCCATCGCTTTCCATACCGGTTGTCGGCACGAGATCATCGTCGTCGACGGCGCCAGCAGCGACTACACACCCGACGTGCTCAACCGCGCCAGGCATTCGCTGGGTGACCGCCTGAAGGTGATCCGCGAAGAGAAGCGCGAGGGGTTCGTGCGGGCGGTAAACAAAGGGCTTCGCGCTGCCAGCGGACGAAATCTGACCTGGATCAACGACGACGCGCGGCCCCTGCCACAGTCGCTCGATCTAGCAGTCCATCAGATCGACCATGAGCCGCCGTCGGTCGCGTTTGTAGCACTCTTCCACCGCTGGAACACGACCCGCAACGTCGCGTACGAGACGCTTCACCAGGGCCAACTCTATCGGCTTTGCCACGTGCGCGGCACGCTGTACGCCAACTTCCCCGTCGGTCGCCGCGAGACCTTCGAACGACTGGGCTACCTCGACGAGCGCTATTATTTCTTCGCAGCCGATCCCGACCTTTCTCTAAAGGCGTGGCACGCCGGCCTGCAAGTCGTGCCGGCATACGGGGCGATGCTGGATCACGAGCAGCACGAAGATGCCCGCCGCGCCTCCGACAATCCGCACGGCGAATCCGACAACGCCCAACTGTTCGCCAAGTGGGATCTTCCGGAGAAGAACATGCAGTTCAACGACTTCAATCCGGCGCAGCCGTGCAAGCTTCGCGGGCTGCGCTCGCCGCGATCCAGTGCCGCTTAGATCTTGACACCCATGCAACCCAACCGCCCTATGAAAGACGTCTTTGAACTTCATACTCCAACTTTGTCTGGCCCGTCACCGCGCGGAAGCCTGCATGCCGCGGTGTCGCTCGAGCTCAACCCGCACAGCGGATTTATCCCCGAACCTGCGGTGATATTTGAGCAATCGGAGCCGATCCTGTTGCCACTGTCCAAGCCGCTGCGGCCCAAGCCGACGATCTCGTTCGTCGTCTCCACGTTCAACCGCCGCGACGTCCTGCTCAAGACGCTGGCGGAGATCGATCGGTGCGGACTTAAAACCGAAGAATTCGAAACGCTCGTGGTCGACAATGCCTCGACCGACGGCACGTCAGCCGCCCTGCGCCAGTCGCACCCGATGATCCACCTGCTCCACCAGGAGTACAACGCTGGGCCGGTCTCGAAGAACTTGGCGATCCGATCGGCGCGCGGGCGGTATGTCGTTTTTCTGGACGACGATTCCTATCCCGCCCCCGGCTCGGTCGCGCGAATGATGAAACATTTCGACGCCAACCCGAAGCTGGGGGCAGCCGTGTTTACGATCACGTTGCCCGATGGCTCGCGAGAATGCTCGGCCTATCCGAACGTCTTCATCGGTTGCGGCACGGGCTTTCGGCGGACGGCGCTCGAACAAGTCGGCGGCCTGCCCAATGACTTCTTCATGCAGGCCGAGGAGTACGACCTCTCGCTCCGCCTCCTCGCCGCCGGTTACGAAATCCAGACGTTTGAAGACCTGCACGTGACGCACCTGAAGTCCCCCACCGCGCGCGCCAGCGAGCGCGTGACGCAGTTTGACGTCCGGAACAACCTCGTCCTGATCACGCGATACTTTCCGCGCAAATGGGTCATTCCGTTCGCCAAGGATTGGCTCCGCCGCTATCGCCTGATCGCGATGGCCAAGGGGCACGAGCTCGCCTATTACAAAGGCCTGCTCGGCGGATTGTGGCGAACGATGCGGCCGAGCAACCGCCGCCCCGTGGACGCGACGACGTTCGAAAAACTCGTGCGCCTCAACGAGACCGAGCTCAGACTCGCCCGCGCCGTCAAGGAACACAATCTTAAGCGCGTCCTCTTCGTCGATTTCGGCAAAAATATGCTCCCGTTCTACCTGGCCGCGCAGAAGTGCGGCCTGGAGATCGTCGCCATCGCCGACGAAAAACTATGCGCCCCTTCACCAATCCCCGGAGAGGTCGTCGATGACGGCGGCCTTCGCATCACCCGCGGCGCGCAACGCGAATCCCGACACAGCTATCGCGGCATCCCCATCGTCAACGACGCCGCCTGCCGCCCGCTCGCTTACGACGCCGCCATCATCTCCAACCTCTCCCCCGTCCACGCTGCGCAGCGAAGAAACGCGTGGCGAACCCGGCTCGGGTCCGACACGCGTCTCGTGATCGATCTGTTTGAAGACGACCGCTATGCCAGCGTTACTTTCGCTGACCGGGCATCACGGGGATTTCCCCAAACTGTTGCTCGAAGCGCTTGACGAGCTGCTGCAGCGACAACGCCAGCCGCTTGGCCGTCACGTAGCTAATCACCACGCGATCCGTCACCTTCAAGAGCACCTGCTGCTGCTGGCCGGGCTGCGAGTTCGGATTCGGCATGTTGAAGCCGAAGTCGATGACCGCTTCCTGCTCGGCCGTATGAATCCGGTACGCGTTCGCGTAGAGCGTCTTCATCTCGCGCTCATCCACGAGCACCTGAACCTGTTGCTGTCCGGCCGCGCCGGCTGCCTGTCCTTGATCCAATTCTTCCGCCATGTCGATGTCCCTTTCCGGGTAAATTTCGGGTCGTTGGAGTCCAGTGGTATTCTGTCGCCAACCCGTCGATTGTCAAACTGGGAACACCGCGTCCGATAAGGGCGACAGGGCAATCGAATGACAGCGCCGGTTAGGGGTGCTCTTTCGAGGATGGCTCGACTTTCAATTGCGGCCGCGACGGGGGAGACGGCACGGACGATGGTCCACTGGAGAGCTCGCGGTCGAGATCGTCCATCGCGCGGCCGGCTTCGACGGCGGCGCGGCGGGCGGCGGGGAGGGCCTCTTCCAATTCCTGAAGCTGGTCGAGCATGGGGAGGCCCTGGCGGATGCGGTCGAGGCTCTGGCTTAGAAATTTCATCCGCGCCCGCCGCTCCTGGGCGTCGAGGGAGAGGTTCAGTAATTCACGGTTCCAGTCGGCCAGCGCGCCGCCACCGGCCGCCGCGGCCGCCGAGTTGCGGCGTTCAAGCAGCCTCGCCTTAGCCTCGGCGAATGCTGCGCGGGCGTTCTCCAATTCCTGGTTCGAAATCCCGCCCTGTGCGACCAGCGCCTCGGCATTTTTCAATGCTGCTTGGCGCGACGCGACGACGATCGCGTATTCCGCAGCAACCTCGTCCCGCTTGGCGGCGTCCTGTCCGCGAGCGACGACGTCCTGGATCGTCCGCTCGAGCGCCTCGGTCCGCGCCGTGCCGCCAGCAGCGTCAAGTTGCAGCGATTCCAGCTCCGATTCCAGCCGCGATGCCGCCTTGCGAAGCGACTCCGGCGCGACGTCGACGCGCCCTGTGATGTCCCTGAGTTCGCTCTGTACCTTCTGGAAAGCCTGTTTCGCCGACGCGAGCAACGCCTCCGCGCGATCCACGCGCCGAGCAGCCTGCTCCTTTGCCCGAATGACTTCGGGATGCTCCGGGCTAAGGTCGCTGAGCGGTCGTTCCCCAGCGGCATGGGTGGAGATCGCGACGGCGTTCAGAAGCATCATCAGCACAACCAGTAAACAGCATCGACGGATCATGTCATCTCCTGCAAGCAATGTTGGTTCAACACGCATACGACCGGCTATGCGCCGATTTGATTCAAGCGCTCGCGGGCCAGCGCGGCGCCGCGGCTTTGGGGGAACAATTCCAGGATTCGCCTGAACGACGCCGCCGCCTCGGCTTTTGCACTCGGGTCGCGAAGCAGGCTGTCTCCGCGATTCAGCAGCGTCAGCGCAGATCGCTCCAATTGCACCGACAGTGCCTCGTTGGCGTCAGCTACATCCGGAATCTTTGATCGCAGCGGCGAACGTTCCCGCGTGATAATCTGTTGCGCGATCCGCTCGTGCAATTCGGCATCGGCGTTGAGGCGGGCAAACTCGCGCTTGAGGCCGGCGATGTCCACGGACGCAGTCGTCTTCGAATTCTCGACCGGTAACGACCTGAACCAAAACGAAGCGCCTCCGACGACAAGCAGCAGTCCGGCCGTGAGCGCTCCGCGCGCCACTCGACCGCGTCGCACCCGGCGACGAACCCGCGCCGCAAGATTACCCGGCGCGATGGGCTGCGGCTGGACCGCATCGGCATTTCGGAGAAGTTCTGCAAGCGGATCGTTTTCCATCGCGTCACTCCTTCATGAAATCCGCCAACGCCGCGCTTAACCTCGCACGCGCCCGGTGCAGCCGAACCTGAACGGCGTTGGGCGTCGCCCCCAGCAATTCACTTATCTCCGCCACCGAACATTCCTCCATGTAGTAGAGGACGATGACCTCCCGGTCGGCCGCCGGCAGGGCCGCGACAGACTCTCGCACGCGGCGAGCGGTTTCCGTCTCCAAAGCATCTCGGTCCGCCGCCGCCGCCGCATCCGTCACGGCTTGGCGTGACGAGAAGAGGAACCGTCGCCACAGCGCCTTGCGCCGCAATTGCCGGCGGCACCGGTTGATCGTGATCGTCGCCAGCCACGTCCACAACGACGAGCGTCCGCGAAACCCGCCAGACTTTCGAAGCGCTGTCAGGAAGACGTCCTGCACGACATCGTCCGGGTCGCCGCCCCACCCGAGGAGGCGATGGGCCAGCCTCGCAACACGAACCTGGTACCGCGCGACAATCGCATCGAACGCCTCGGGATCGCCACCGACGAATCGCCGCGTCAGGGCCGATTCATCGGCGTCCGCCACCCGAGCCTCCTCAATGATCGCCGCTGCCGTCATCTGTCCTTGCGAGGTTAGAGTCCCGAATTGCTCGAACATTACCGCTGGTGGAGGGAATTTTGTCTTCGTATGAAAAGTTATGCATCTTATCGCTATTGGGTTGCCGACGGGCTCGCCTGTCGGATATGATTCCGCAGTTGAGGAGAAACAGGAGGTCCTGTTTCCGTTTCACGTCTCCCTTCCTTTCGGAGCCACAACATGAAGAAGTCTCTTTTCGCGGGCGTCGCGGTGCTGGGTCTTTCGCTGTTCGCCGGTTATTCGTATGCCGCCGACGCCGAAAAGATCACCGGTGTGTTGATCGATCAGAAGTGTGGCGCCAAGTTTGTCGGCAAGGACGATGGCGAAACCGGCGCCGCCAAGCATAAGGCCAGCTGCGCTGTCGCCGATGCCTGCGCCAAATCGGGCTATTTCCTGATCACCGGCAAGACCGGCCTCAAGCTAGACGAAGCCGGCGCCACCAAGGCGAAGGAATACCTCTCCAAGAAGGACGCCTCGACCAAGGTGACCATCGAAGGCACCAAGGACGGCGACATGCTCAAGGTCAGCAGCATCGAAGCCGCCAAGTAATTCTCGTCCGCGTTTTCGCCGAACGCCAGACGTAAACTTAACGCAAAGCCGACAGCGCAATCGCGCCTCGTCGGCTTTGCGTTTTTTCGTGCGCGGCGCGTATAGTGGTCGCGCGGTCCGCGTATGCCCCTCCACGACTTCCCGCTGATCCTCGTTACTCGTAACCTGGGCGACTTCCACGTCGGCGGAGCGCTGTTCTTTGAGGAAGTTCTCGCAATCCACGCCAAGCCTGAGCGATTAGCGGCAATCGTGCGCGGTCTTGCGAAGCAGATCCTTTCCAAAACAGCGCCGCTTGAAGTTCATCGTCGCGTCGCCGGCGCGACGCCACAGTTGACGCACCTCATCTTGCCGCTCGATCCGCCGAAAAAGTCGCTGGCATGGACTCAGCCGATCACATTGCGTCTGGACGTGCTGCGCTGGCGGCATGGGGAGGAGGCGTGGATCGCCCACCTGCCCGCGCTGGGGATTGAAGTGGTCGCGGCGCGCGAAGAGCAGTTGGATGAGCTCATCCCGCAGCACGCGCGCGTCGCCCTGGCGCGGGCGGGAATCGTTGATCGCCTCTTCGACCTGGCGCAGCTCGCGCGCGGCGACTCGATCGCGATCGAGCGCGAGACGATCAGCGTCGATGTCGCCACACCCGCGCAAATCGCCGCCGATCGCGACAAGCAAGCTGACGCCAAACCCGTGATCGGGGACGCCGGCGTCGTTCTGGACGATGCGCACACCGCGCCGGCCTACGAGATCGATGCGCTGGTCGTTCGCCTCGCTGATACGCTGGTTGACCCGCGGCCGAGAAGCGTGCTGCTGGTCGGTCCATCGGGAGTCGGCAAGACGGCCGCGTTCATTGAGTTGTTCCGCCAGCGTCGGCGCCATCGCCTGGGCGCAGCGCCATTCTGGATGACCGGCGGCGCCCGCCTCGTCGCCGGCATGTCGGGCTTTGGTCTCTGGCAGCAGCGATGTCAGACCCTCTGCCGCGAAGCCAAGCGCGACGGAGCGATCCTGCACCTGGGGAACCTGGTTGAACTGATGGAAGTCGGCAAGGCCGGCGGCAGTCAGTTCGGCATCGCCAGTTTCTTCCGCCCGTACCTGGCGCGCGGGGATGTGCTCGCAGTGGCTGAGTGCACGCCCGAGCAACTGCCGTTGATCGAGCGCGCCAACCCTCAACTGTTGGCGGTCTTTCAAACGATAACGGTAGAAGGGCCGCCGCCGCACGTCGGCAAGATGATCCTGCTGAGCGCCGCCCTCGCGCACGGTAACTTCGAGGGCGAAGCCGTTGGCAAGCGAACCAGAACCGCCGCCGCTCCGATTACGGAAGAAGCGCTGGATCTGCTCGATCGCCTGCACCGCCGCTACGCGACCTATTCGGCCTCCCCGGGAAGGCCGCTACGTTTCCTCACCAACCTGCTGCGCGACCGGCCTGCAACATACGATCGCACGTCAGGCGCGCGTGTCATCCCGGTGCCGGTGAGCGCCGTTGACGTCACCGCCGCCTTCTCGCGCGAGACGGGCCTGCCGTCGTTTCTGCTTGACGACGCCGCACCTCTGAACCTGCCGGAGGCGCGCCTCCACTTTGCCTCACGCGTGATCGGCCAGGACGAGGCGGTCGATCGCGTCACCGACCTTCTCGCCACCGTCAAGGCCGCCATGAACAGGCCAAAGCGCCCAATCGCATCCCTGCTCTTCATCGGCCCCACCGGCGTAGGCAAGACGGAGATGGCCAAGGCGCTGGCGGGATATTTCTTCGGCGATCGCATCGACGCCGGCGGCGCTAGGACCGGCGGCAGTGGCCGACTCGTCCGCTTCGACATGAGCGAGTTCGCCACCCCCGCCGCCGTTGCCCGCCTCGTCGGCACGGCTTGGGAATCCGAAGGCCTCCTGACCTCCAAGATTCGCGAGCAACCGTTCTGCGTCTTGCTGCTCGACGAATTCGAGAAAGCCCACCCCGCCTTCTTCGATCTGCTGCTTCAGGTACTTGGCGAAGGACGGTTAACCGACTCCGCCGGCCGCCTCGCCGACTTTTCCAACGCGATCGTGGTGATGACCTCCAACCTCGGGGCCGAGTCGTTCGGCGCTGGCACGTTCGGCCTCTCCCGCGCCACGACGCCTGCCGCCGCACACGCGCGGGAACATTTCACCGACGCCATCCGCGCCTTCGTCCGCCCCGAGCTTTTCAACCGCATCGATCGCGTCATCCCGTTCCTCCCGCTGGGCCCTGGCGCGATCGAACAGATCGCCGCGCGCGAGATCGAACTGATCTCCCGTCGCGACGGCGTCCGTCAGCGCGACCTGCGCCTCGACGCCTCCCCCGCGGCGATCGCCCACCTCGCCCGCGCCAGCTACGATGCGGTTTACGGCGCTCGCCCGCTCAAACGCCGCATCGAGCGCGACCTGCTCGCCCCGCTAGCCGACTCGATCAATCAATACGCCCCCACCACGCCGCTTACCGCCCGCGTCGATGTGATCGACGATCGCCTGACCCTAACTGTCCGTGCCCGCAAAGATGAATCAACGCCCGCGTCCCCTCTGATTCATCCTTCATCCTTCACCCTTCATCCTTCGGGCGTCGCCACGCTGCGCCGTCGCGTACAGGCCATCGCGCGCTGCCCCGCCGCCCTTTCGCTGCAGAACGAACTTTTCACGCTCGACCGCCAAATCGCACGTAAAACCGCCCATCCCGGCCGCCGGATGATCGAACCCGAGCAGCGCGACCGGCAGAAGCGCCTTCGGATCGTCGCCGACACAATCGCCGCGTTGACCGCCCCAGTAGTCACGCTTGAAGATGCCCTGCTGCTCCACTTCTACGAAGCCGCGCCGCTGCCATTCGATCCCGCCGAGCTTGCCGGCAGCATGCGCCGCCTCGAAGCCGGCGCAAGCCACATCCTGCTCGAGCTCTTCTCCCTCAACCAGCACGATCCGCACACCCTGACGCTCGCCCTTTACGGCAATGCCCCCGCCGAGCTCTTCGCGCTCGCCAATGCTTATCGTACCGTCGCCACCGTGCCAGATTCACCACCCGTTCGCGTCTGCTACTTCACCCGTCTCGGCAAGACCACGCTCCAGCGCACCACGGTCGCCTCCGAAGAAATCGACGCCTTCCTCTCCCAGCCACGCAGCGGCATCCTCGGCATCGTTCTGGCCATCCACGCGCCATTCGCGCGGCCGCGCTTTGAGACCGAATCGGGCCTGCACGTGATCGAAGACGACAAGAACCACGCTCATCCCCTGCTCGTCGATGCCTCGCCCGATTCCTCCGCTAAATATCGACCGCCCAAAGACGTCGAATTCCGCATCGCCCTCGCGGGCCAGCGCCGCAGGACCTACATCCTCAACCGCGGCGAAGCCGACGATCCAATCACCGCCAAATCCTACCGCTGGACAGGGCGCGCCATGTCCGATGCGCTCGCCGCGGCCATCCAGGACCACCTCGATCGACGTACCCAGGCGATTCTGGAAAAATAGCCGCCTTCACTTCCCTGCCGTCCACCCACCGTCGAGGATCAGCGCCGAACCGGTCACAAATGCCGCCTCGTCGCTCGCCAAGTAAAGCGCCGCCGCCGCCACTTCCTCGGGCGTCCCCATCCGCCGCAGCGCTTGCGTCCCCGCCATTTCCTCATAGGCCTTCTTCGGATCCGGATACTCGCTAATCCGCTGGCTGACCCAAGGCGTCTCCACCCGCCCCGGACAGATCGCATTGCACCGCACCCGGCTATCAGCGAAATCGATCGCGACGCATTTGGTCATCCCCACCACCGCAAATTTCGTCGTGCAGTAGGCAAAGCGATCCTTCACCCCCACCACCCCGCCGATCGAAGCGATGTTGATGATCGATCCCCACCGCCGCTCGATCATCGAAGGCAAAAAGGCCTGCGTCAGGAACATGATCCCCTTCACGTTCACGCGCCAGAGGCGGTCGAGGTCCTCTTCCTTCGCAGTCAGCACGTTACCCACCGCGCCGATGCCCGCGTTGTTCACGAGAATGTCCAGCCGCCCCTTCGCCCCCAGCACGCGTGCCGCGAACGCCCCACACTCCGCCTGATCGGCCACATCCAACCGGATGAACTCCGCCGCGCCACCACTCGCCACAATCTGCTGCGCGACGGCCGCCCCAGTTTCCTCATTCCGTTCAGCGATGTAAACCTGCGCCCCATGCTGAGCCATCGCCACCGCAATCGCCGCCCCGATCCCGCTACCGGCGCCGGTTACCACCGCTACTTTGTCGGTCAAGCTGAACATGCGATTGACTGTATCGCAGGCGAGTTGGGAAGGGAACGAACCAGTGATGCGGAGTGTCGGCAACGGCTGGAAACTCTCCGGGTTTGCCAGCGTCTAATCGAGTCAGCGGCTCGGCGATGCAAGAACTACTCCGATACCTGGACGCACCAATGAAAATAACCTTCGCACTCGTTGTCTCCGTCGCACTGCTCCTGAAAACCGCTGAGGCTCAAGTCACTGTTGAAAAGGCCGCCGCGGGAAAATCCGGTTCCCCGACGTCGCAACCTGCAGCCCAAGCCAAGACTTTGGACCTCGCCGCCTTGGAGAAAAAACTCCTCCGCACCTGGAGCGGCCCCGACTGCGGCGGTGACTTCACCTTCAACGCCAACGGCACCTTTGACGTCCGAAGCTTCACCCCAGGCCAAAACACCCTCACCGGAACCTGGTCCCTCCGCTGGGACGCGCTCCCGCCGACGCTCTTATTGACCTTCAAAACATCTGACTTCAAGAGAACATATCCCAACGAACTGGACTACAAGTACGTCGGCAAAACCGTGGAGGCCAAACTGCTCGAACTCAGCAGCGACGCCCTCGTCTTCAAAGCGCCCAACACCGAGTGGGACTGGCGAGGCGAGCCGCGGGCCGACGACGTTGACGCGGGTGATAAACGTCCAGCTCGCAAATAACACACTCCTTAACCCAATAGCCCGCGCCGCGTCATGCGGGTGTAGCCGCATCGTCCACAATACGCGCCGGCTCGAGCCGCGGCGCGAGCAACTGGATCACTCCGAATGCCGCAAGATATGCCAACCCCGAGCAGACGAACGGCAAAACATAATTGTGTCGTTTTTCCACCGAAAACCCGACGATGACCTGAAAGATCGTCGCTCCGAAATATCCGAGAGTCCCCCCCATTCCCGCCACCGAGCCCACTGCCCGCTTCGGAAACGTATCGCTCACCAGTGTATACAGGTTCGACGAAAACCCCTGGTGAGACGCCGTCGCCAGCCCGAGCAGGAAGACGGCGCCCCAAAGCCCGGTAACGCCCTGCGCAAACATGATCGGCGTCACCGTCAGCGCGCAGATCAGCATCGCCGTCTTGCGCGACCGGTTCACGCTCCATCCTCGCCGGATCATTGATGACGAAAGCCACCCCCCCGAGATGCTCCCGACATCCGCCATCAGGTAGACGACGATCAGCGGCAATCCAATCGTTTTCAGATCCAGCGCGTGGTGGTCGTACAGAAACTTCGGGAACCACGTCATGTAGAACCACCACATCGAGTCCGTCAGAAACTTCGCGATCGCAAACGCCCACGCCTGCTTATAGGTCAGCAACGTCCGCCATCGCACTTTTCCCGTCGGTTCGGGCGGGTCGCTTTGAATGAGCATCAGTTCCGCCGCCGAAACCCGCGGGTGTTCCGCGGGATGCCGGTACATCGGAATCCAGAAGATAAGCCATACTAATCCCGCACCGCCCGTCCCAATGAATGCCCATTCCCAACCGTAGTTGAGCGCCAGCCACGGCACTACAAGCGGCGCCAGAACCGCCCCGACGTTCGAGCCGGCGTTGACGAAACCCATCGCCAGGGCACGCTCACGTTTCGGAAACCACTCCGCAAGCGTTTTCGTCGCCGCCGGGTAGGCCGGTGATTCCGTCACGCCCAACACCCCGCGCATAATCCCAAAACCCAGCGGCCCCCGCGCTACGGCATGCAGCATCGACGCCGCGCTCCACCCCAGCAGCGATATCGTATAACCGATCCGCGTCCCCACCCGGTCCAGCCAGGCCCCCGAAGCCAGCTGTCCCGCCGCGTACGACATGGCGAACGCGGCCTGAATGTACCCGTATTGCACGTCGCTGATCCGGTATAGCTTTTGTAAATCACCCGCCAGGATCCCCATC
>JAQGHM010000133.1 GCA_028291615.1 Phycisphaerales bacterium
GTCGCCGTCCTTCAGCGCGTTCGCCTGCTTTTCCACCTCTGGCCCGATGCAGTCGGCCGCGAACTGCACGGGCTTGCCGAGCAATTGGCTCAGGCGCTCGACCGTCGGTTTCAGCGAATACTTCGGCTCGGGGCCCTTCTTCGGCCGGCCAAGGTGGCTCATGAGAATCAGGCGGCCGCCCCGATTGATGACGTCCTTGATCGTTGGCAGCGCCTGCACGATGCGGCGGTCGTCGGTGATCTTTCCGTCTTCCACCGGCACGTTGAAATCGACGCGCATCAGCACACGTTTTCCCTCGACGTCAACGTCGGCGATGGTTTTCTTGGCCATTGTCATTACTCCTTCGATCCCTGCTGTTTGATAGTCGCGCCGCGATGCTACGGGCGGGGCGGGGCGTGTCAAGGATGGGTTGAAACCATGCCGACAGGCCGCTCGCCGCCTGCGGAATTTGGGCGCATCGCGGATTTTTCTCAACCATTCGCATCCGCGCTTGCCTAGACTTTGCGCGGGTGTATGGATGACGCACACCGGATTCATCGCCTTAAGCAACCTGACGGCCGCGCGCTGGCAGATGACCGTGTCGCTGGCGTTTCACATCATTTTCGCCGCAATCGGGATCGGGTTGCCGCTGCTCTTGGTCATCGCCGAGCGCCTTCACCTTCGCACGGGCCGCGCGCATTACCGCGAACTGGCGCACCAATGGGCCAGGGCTACCGGCCTGCTCTTCGCCGTCGGCGCGGTCTCCGGAACGGCGCTCTCGTTCGAGTTGGGCCTGCTGTGGCCGAAGTACATCGAGATCACCGGCGCAGCGGTCGGCCACCTTTTCGCCCTCGAAGGATACGCCTTCTTCATCGAGGCAATTTTCATCGGCCTATATCTTTACGGGTGGGAACGATTGTCGCCCAAGGCGCACTGGTGGTGCGGCGTCGTCATCGCAATCAGCGGGGCGCTTTCGGGCATCCTGGTGCTGGGCGTCAACGCCTGGATGCAGGTGCCGGTTGGCTTTGAGATCGATGCGAGCGGCGTCGTCACCACGACCGCGCCATTGGCGATTTTCGGCACCTATGCGTGGTGGACGATGGCCCTGCACTCCACCCTATCCTGCTATATCGCGGTCGGCTTCGCGGCCGCCGCGGTCTACGCTGTCGCCTACCTTAAAGGCCAGCGCGACGACTACACCCGCGCCGGCCTGCGCATTGCGCTCACTGTCGGCGCTGCGACCGCCCTGTTGCAACCGATCAGCGGCGATCTCCTCGCCAAGTTCGTCTACCGCACGCAACCCGCCAAATTCGCAGCCATGGAAGCGCATTTCGATTCCGGCCCGCACGCCCCCATGCAAATCGGTGGGATCGTCGATCAGCAAGCCGGCACGGTCAGCGGCGCAATCCGCATCCCGGGTATGCTCAGCTTTCTGGCCACGCACAACACCGCCGCCAATGTCAAAGGGCTTAACGATATCCCGCGCGACCTCTGGCCCAACATCGGCCTCACCCATCTTTGCTTCGATATCATGGTGGGCAGCGGCACGCTCCTGATGTTACTTGGCGCCTGGTTCTTTCTCCGCTGGTGGCGACGCCGCGACCTCCTCTTCGATAACCCATGGCTCATCCGCGCCATCGCAGTCGCCGGGCCGCTAGGATTTATCGCGCTTGAAGCCGGTTGGATCGTGACCGAGGCCGGCCGGCAGCCCTGGGTGATCAACGGCTACCTGAAGACATCGCAAGCCGTAACCCCCTTCCGCGATGTGACGCCGTTCTTGATCGGCTTCATCGGACTGTACGTGTTGCTGGCGATCATGGTGGTCGTCCTGCTGCGATACCTTCGACGGGACCACCGTCGAGCCCGCGAGATCGTCACACAGGCGTAACTATTCCTATGAGCGACACCACCCTGACCTATCTCGCTGCCGCCACCGCCCTGCTGGGGCTGATGGCGTACGCCGTGCTCGCCGGCGCGGATTTCGGTGGCGGCGTGTGGGACCTCTTCGCGTCCGGCCCGCGCCGGCGCGAGCAGCGCAGCGCGATCGCCCACGCCATGGGACCAGTTTGGGAGGCCAACCACGTCTGGCTGATCTTCGTGCTGGTCGTCCTCTTCACCTGCTTTCCAAATGGCTACGCCCCACTCGTCATTGCGCTGTTCGTCCCCTTGCACCTGGTGCTCGCCGGCATCATGTTGCGCGGCGCGGCGTTCGTCTTCCGCAGCCATGGCCCCAGCGAAACCGCATCGAACGGCAACAGGTCCAAACCGCAATTCGGCAGCTTCACCGTCTGGAGCGTCGTCTTCGGCGGCGCCAGCGTCATCTCACCGCTGCTGCTGGGGGCAGCTTTCGGCGTCGTCACCGCCGGTGACGTTCGCGTCGCCGCCGACGGACAGGTTACACTGACCGATCCCTTCGCCTGGCTCGCCCCCTACCCGCTCACCTGCGCGCTACTCGCGCTCGCCACCTGCGCCTACCTCGCAGCCGTCTACCTTACCGTCGAGACCACCGATGAATTGCGCGAAGATTTCCGCCAGCGCGCCATAATCGCCGGCACCGCCACCGCCGCCCTCGCTTTCGTTGTGCTGCTCGTCGCCCGGCGCGAGGCCGCCTGGTTTGTCGGCCAGCTGTTCTCGTGGCGCGCCGGCCCCGTCCTGCTCGCGGGCAGCGTCTGCTTCATCGGCTCCGCCGTGGCAGTCTTCGGCCGGCGCTTCCGCGCCGCCCGCGTCTTCGCCGCCGGGCAGACGATCCTGATGCTCCTCGGTTGGGGCCTCGCCCACCGCGATTACCTGATCTATCCCGACGTCAAGCTCCTCGAAGCCCGCGCCCCAATCCCGACCATCCGCTTCCTCCTGTGGACGTTCCCGATCGGCCTGGCAATGCTGATCCCATCCCTGATCCTGCTCTTCCGCGTCTTCAAGGGAAGTTCACGGCGCACCGGCGGCACTCCAGACCAGGGCATTCTTCATCAGTGACTGGCACGTCGCCGGCTCGTAACCCGCCACGCCCCATTCCGCACAACCGAGCAGCCCCGTCGTCACGTCGAGCGACACGTGGATGACGCGCCCCTTGCCGATCGTCGCTATACGGATCGGTGCAATCTGATCTCCCATCACCTTCGTCGCATAAGGGCGGATCTTCAGCGGCCAGACCTTCTCCATCCCCGCGGCGGTTTCGTTCAGCAGCGGATGATCCTGCGTCACGGCGTCGAAATTATCCGCTGCGAACGCCTGGCCGAGACCCGATCCGAGCGCATCGCCACGAACAGCATTCTTAGGCAATGCCGCCGCCGAACTGGTCGCGCGCGGCGATTCGACGATCAACGTTCCGCCCGCCGACACGAACTTCCGCAGCGCCGCCGCATCGTTCTCCGCCAACGCCGAGCCGACAGGCAATACCAGGTGCGCCACCTCAACCCCATCCAGCTTCGACGCCTCCGTCGCAACCGTCTTCAAACCCCACGAAGTTTCCCAGCCAAACCATCGCCCAAATCGCTCAAACGCCAGCGGCTGAGGATCCCAAGCGCCATCATGCTTAATGCGCGCGACGGCAATGAACGATCGCTCCGCAGCCAGTGTGGGCGAAGGCACCGCGCGCGGCTCCAGCCGGTTACGCAGGTCGCTCTTTCCCACCGCATACGCAAACAGGTTGATCCCCAGTTCGAATACCTCCGGCTTGCTCGTGCTCGCGCGCTGCTGCCAACTCACCGCCAGATCCGTCGGCGAATGCACCCAGACCAGCCGCCCCGCCCCATCCACCATTCCGCGCAGACGCGGCCGCTTCCCGGGCGGAATCTGATACTGCAGCGTGTAAATCTCATGATCCCGCGGCAGATCCTTCAATTCTCGCTCCGGATACAACTGGCCCGCCAGCCGATCGACATAGGCGTTAAACGCCTGCGCCCCATCATCCGCCTGCGTGAAGAACATCCCGCCCGCATCGATAAAGCTGCTTATCTTCGCGACTTCACCGTTCGACAGCTTAAGCGGCGCATGCGACGCAAGGTACAGGATCGGCGCGTCAGACCAATCCGCCGGGTCGTGGTCGAGCGGCACGACCTGCCACTGCACCGGCCGCTCCAACTCGCGCGACGTGAACTTCGCAAGGTTCGCCAAATCGCGCGGGCGATTGTTCCACTCGCCGTGATCGCTTTTCCCCAGCGGGTCGAGTTGCAGCTTGTTCATCATCACCGGATGCCTCCCGCGCGCCAGGAACAAGACCGAGTAGGCGGTGTCGATCAGCGTATCGGCGATCGGCTCTTCGCTCTTCCCCCACGTCCCCTTCGCCGATTGGCTCCGTACGACCTTCGCCCCCAATTCCGCGTACCAGTCGTGCGTGCCGAGATACTTATATCCGCTCGCCAGCCCGACGCGCTCGACGCCGTTCAGCGTGTAGCCGACGTACACCTTCTGCGCCCCATCGACGGTGACGGCATTGTCGCCCCGCGCGAGCCATTCAAATGCCGCCCCCAATGATTCATCCGCCCCGCCGCGCTGCTGGCCCACCTTCGCCACGTAAGGCGCTTCCAGGAAATCATGCGTCGTCATCAGCGACGCGATCCCCGCGCACGTCATCGCCAGGTAACCCTTCGGACGATCCAGCCGATAGGTCCACTCACCCGTGCGAAGCTGGTACGTCAGCCAGTGCTGTTCGACTTCCTGAAAATATTGATCCGGCACCTCGATGCCCGCCTCCGCCCCGCACATGACGCCGAACAACCCGTACTGCGAATTCGAATTGTCCCAGACGAACGGGCCTGCGCCCTTCTCCGGTAATTCGCGCGGTGGATAGAGCGGTGGCGGTGTCGCCGGTCGCACTGGGATCGACCGCATGCCCCCGCCGCCGCCCCGCGGCATCGACGGCGGTGGACGAAACGTCGTCTGACTAGGTCGCGCCGGCGGGAAGCGATTGATCGGCGGGTGGTACTCGATTCGCGGCTGCGGCAATCGCTCCGGAGGATGCGGTGAACGCCACGGTGTCAGCGGTACGCCCACCGGCGATCCGCCCGGCGGGCGCATCGGGCCGTTCCCACCCGGCGAAGTTCCCCCCGGTGGCAGCGGCGAGCGCGGAGATCCCGGTGACATACCCGTCCCGCGCGGCGACCCTGGCGTGCGGTGCTCCCGCTGACCCGACTCGTCCGGAATCACCCGATACGCCAACCGATCGTCATAGCTGTACGCCCCTTCCACCGACGCATCGACCAGCCACTGCACGTCGTCCGCAAGCTCCTCCATGTCCTCCGGCCGCGCGTACATCGCCAGCGCCGCCGCCCGCAAACTCCGCGCGTAAACCACCGGGCTCTGTGGCCGATCGCGATCGGTCGCCATCGGGTGCATCTTCATGTTGTCGATCAGCCGCCGCATGAAATCCGACGTCGGCAGCAACCGCGGGTCGTGCGTCGCCTGTCCGGAATTGAGCAGGGCGTAAACGCACAGCGCATTAAGCCCCTGGTGAAACGCCGGGCTGATGTCCTTCCCCTGCTCGATCTGCCCGTCCTTGAACTGGGCGATGAGAAACTCGTTCCCCCGCGCCAGCGCCTCGCGCACCGCGGCATCCGAGACCACGGCCGGATCCGCCGGCATCCGGGCAACCGCCAGTTTCGGCCGTTCCCCCTCCCCCGCGGCAATCGCCAGCGCAACCAGAATGCCCGTGACTCCCAGCGACAAGATCCGACGTTGATGAAACAAGCTGAACTCCCTTCTTCAGGTATCCGACCCAGTCTAGCGACGAACGTTTGCCGGGTCGCTGCAAAAACATCCTCTTTTTCATCCTTCATCCTTCCCCATTCATCCTTCATTTGACTTTCCCCCCCCTGCCCCCGAAAACTCCCTTTCTATGAACGCCGCACTGGATCAGTTGAAGTTCGATTCAAACGGCCTCATCCCGCTGATCGTTCAGGACGTCAAAAATGGACAGGTCCTGATGATGGCGTGGATGAACCGCGAAGCCCTCGAGCGGACCCTCGCCACCGGCAAGATCCACACCTACAGCCGCAGCCGCGGGCGCCTGGCGCTCAAGGGCGAAAGCTCCGCGCACTTTCAACACGTCAAGGAATTTTGGACCGATTGCGACCGCGACGTCGTGCTCTTCAAGGTCGATCAGGACGTCGCCGCCTGCCACGAGGGGTATCGCAGTTGCTTCTACCGCAAGCACGAGGCCGGTGACTGGACGGTCATCGGCGAGCGGGCGTTCGATCCTGACAAGGTCTATCACAAGTAGCCGCGCGTGCCCCCGAACACCACCCAGAAGATCGCGCCAGAACCGGCCCTGCCGCTTGCCAGCGGCACGAGCGACGACGTCGGCGCGAACATCGTCCGCTGGCTCTTCCCCGCATACATCTTCCTGATCCTGGTCGGTTTCTTCGCCCTGCGCGCCCCGGGCGTGATGCCCGCGGGCAACGACTTGAATCCGGATCGCGCGGTCTTCACGTCCGTCAACGCCGCCACGCTCACAGGTTTCCAACTGTCGATGCATCCCAGCATCTTCTCGCTGCCCGGCAAGGTGATGCTGCTTCTGCTGACGATCTTCGGCACGCTCTTCACGCTGATCGTCGGCGGGATGGCGGCCAAGCGGATCCTCCGCCTTCCCTGGCCCGATGGCCGGATCATAGCCGCGGCATTGATCATCCAGGGTGTCGTGCTCTTTCTAGGCGCGCTGACGTCCGGCGCAGGCGGGCCGGAGAAGGCGATCGGCGGCATGGTGCAGACGTCCGCTGCGTGGGGAAACAGCGGCCTATACGTTGACGTCGCGCCTGGCGCGACGGACCTCTACACACATCTCGTCCTGCTGCCGCTCTCGATTCTTGGCGGTCTTGGTTTGGTGGTGCTGCTGGAGGTTTTTGACGCGCTCTTTCATCGCCGTCCGCTTTCCCGCCACAGCCGCGTCGTCCTGCAGATGACGGCCGCGCTGTTTCTCATCGGCATGGTCGTCTGCCTCCTGCTGCAACTGATCGACATGGAATCGATCGGCTGGCGTAATAAGGAGAGCATGCCGGGCGGCAAGGAGACCTGGTTCGAAGGGTTCACGCGCCTTCGTTCGCAGATCATCACCAATGCGTTGATCATGTCGGTCAATTCGCGCACCGCCGGGATGAACCTGATCCCGATCGCCTATCCGCGGGCGATGGTCTTCTTCGTGATGATCCTGATGTTGATCGGCGCATCGCCGGCCGGCACGGGCGGTGGGCTTAAGACGACGACGGTTTACGAGATCGTCGCGGCGCCATGGCGAGTCCTTCGCGGACGAACCCTCTCGCGAACCTTCGGCATCGCCGGGACGTGGGTCGGGCTCTACCTGATCGCGCTGGCCTTCTTTCAGAGCATGCTGCTCTGGGCCGAGCCGCAGATGCCGGGGGATCGGGTGCTGTTCATCACGATCAGCGCCCTGTCGAACGTCGGACTCAGCCACGACGTGATCTCAATGACGCGCTCCAGCCTGTTGCTGGTTTCGGCGGCGATGTTCTTCGGGCGGATCACCCCCCTGCTGATCCTCTGGTGGATGGTGGATACGACCCACGACGCTGACCTGGTCGTGGCCTAGCCGGGCGTGAACGATCCGCCTTCTTCCAACTGGCGGATTTTGTCGAGGCGGCGGGTGTGGCGGCCATCGGCGAAATTCGTGCTCAGGAAGATCTCGACGATCTTGTTGATCTGGACTTCGCTCAGGAGGTCCGTGCCCAGGCAGAGGACGTTGCAGTGATTGTGCTCGCGCGACCGCCTAGCCGTCACCTCATCGTGCACCAGCGCCGCCCGTATCCCTTTGACCTTGTTGGCCGCCACCGACATGCCGATGCCGCTGCCGTCGAGCATGATGCCGACGTCGTGGCGGCCTTCCACTACGCTTTTACCGGCAGGGACGGCGAAATCCGGGTAGTCGCAGCTTGATGGGTTCTCGCAGCCGAAGTCTTCGACTTCGTGTCCCTTCTGCTTGAGCATGGGGATCAGCTTGCGCTTGGCTTCGAACCCCCTGTGATCGGATGCGATGGCGATTTTCATGGTCTACGACCTCGCGCGCAATTCTTCCGGGTCCACTGCTACAGCAGCACCTTCTCCTGCAACCGCTGCTCGATCAGCGCCCGCAGTTCGCCCGCCACCTGCTGGTAGAGGGAGACGTCGCCGCCGATCGGGTCTTCAATATCGCCTTGCGGGTTCAACGTTGCCACTTTTTCCGCGGCCGACGGCACCATCGCCGTCACGGCGCGGGCGTGGTTCTGGCTCATCGTGAAGATCATATCCGCCTGGTGGATTAATTCGACGCTCAACATTCGCGAGCGGTGCTTGGAGAGATCTCCGCCCATCTCGCGCACCACGTCGATTGCCGCCGACGCCGCCCGCGAACCGGGGAGCGCCATCGCGCCGGCGGAGACGATTTGCAGCCCTTTCTTCTCCAGGTCGTCCTCGGGAACGTGCAGCTTTTCCGCCAGCATGTGGCGGGTGATCGCCTCGGCCATCGGCGAGCGGCAGGTGTTGCCGCTGCAGACGAAGAGGATCGTCGTGCGAAGGAGACGCTCGATGATCCGCTGATCGTAGATGCCGACGCGGACGATCTCGTAGGAATCCTTTTTGACGCGGACGATCGTCGAGGGCTTGGAATAGCGGGGCGGGCCGGCGTCGAGGATCAGGTCTACCTTGCTGTCAAGGTTGCGCGCCAACTCCCGCCCGTCGGCCGACAGGTTTGCACTGGCCTTGACCGCCGCCACGGCGGACCCGGCTTGGGCGATCACGTCGCTGGCGACGGGGTGATCCGGACAACGCAGGGTGATCGTCTCGCCGGTGTAGAGGTCGGACTCGTTCAGGTTCAGCGACGCGGCGACGTCGCGGCGACGCTCGGCGGGGACGTCGAAGATCAGGGCGACCGGGCCGGGCCATAGCTTGCGGATGCAGCGCTGGCCGAACTCGCTCAATACGCCGAGAAATTGGGCCGCGTCCATCGGTCGCGCGATGTGCGGGATGAAAGCGTGCGGGGGCTGGGACGTGGCGGGCGGTTCGGTCACGTGGCGCAGGCGGCGCAGTGCCTCGGGGCGATTCAATGCGGCGGCGGCGCCGTAGACGGTTTCGGTCGGAAGGACCACCACCCCGCCGTCGCGCAATTTGTCCGCTGCCAAGCGGATATGCGCTTCGTAGCTTCCCTCGAAAATCGACACCACTGGTACCGGCATGACCAAGTGATTATCGGGCGGTAGCGTTCCAAGTGTCAAGCAAAGGGAAATCGCCCGCATATCGCTCGCCGCATCTGTTCAGGCCGGTACGGCTCGACACACTTGCGGTCGTGTTCAGGCGCGACGGCGACGAGCAAGAAGACCCAGCGCGGCGCAGGCGGCCAGGCCAAGCGAGGTCGGCTCGGGAACACCGGTGATGTCGCGAAGCTGAAGCAAGTTGACCTGGGCCGACCCACCATCGCCTGTCGACGGATTGGTGTTGCTGGCAGCCAGGATTAACGTCTGCGCCCCGGTGGAATCCGCCGTGAAGGTGCCGGTGACCCATTGACCATCGATGCTTCCAGGCGCTTCGTATGCGAGCGTTGGAACGTTGGTGTCGCCGCCGGTCGAACTGGTGAGCGTTTCAACGCGGGTCGCCAACGTACCGCCGCCTCTGGCGTCAGACACCCAGAACTGGAGGAGATATTTGTTGCCCATCGTCAGGTTCCCCAAGGTGATCGTTCCAGTGGGGGAGAAAGAAAACTGACCGTTGCTCAGGGTGTAATCCGTGGCGGGGCCGACGCCGCCTGAATCGAAGTTGCCGTACGACTGGCCAGCCGCACCTGGCGTACCGAAGAAGGCATACGTTTCGGCCAATCCTGTGGTGGTGTAGCTGACGGGAAACGCGCTGGTGTCACGGGAGGCACGGAAGTTCTGGTTGTTGATGGTGAGGTCGTACGGGAAGGTGGAGCCGGGCGTACCGGAATAATTGACTCCGAACACCTGCGTTCCCTGGGTACTGACATCGTTGGTGCCATTGGTAATGGTCACGTTGTTTCCCGGGCCGCCAAACATTACGGTTTTGGTTGTGGTTACGGTTGTGGTGCCGGGGCCGGCAATGTTTCGAACGTTGCTCCAGGTAATGGATGCCGCGTGGACGGAGCCCGAAAGCAGGAGACCCGCGACGATCGCCGAAACAATTGTGATTGAACGGATCTGCATGAGTTTTCCCTCCGCTGCAAAGAAATGATCTGCGACTCAGCGCCCCGGTGGGGCAGCCACAAGGACAACGTATTTTGAGGAGCCCCAAAAAGCTACAAAAATGTAAAAATGTTGCGGGTGAGGTTTTTCGGAAGTGGCCTCGTTCGCTCCCAATGAACCATTCCCGGTCAGCCTCGACTACAATACTCAACCGAAACCGTTTCAAAGTGTCTCTTTTCGCACAAGGATGGCTATGCGATTCACCGCGTTCTTCACGCTGCTTCTGCTTCTTGCCCCGTTGATGTTTGCCCGCGCGGAGGAGCCTGCGCTGTCGCCTAATTCCGACCTGGATACGACGCTCGATGCGCTTAATGCGCGGGGGCAGAACCTCAAGGATTTTTCCGCTGACGTCGCGCTGCACACGGCTGACAACCGCACGGGGGAAGACACGGCGCAGATCGGCACGGTGATCTTCCAGAACCGCAATAACGGCGACTCGCGCATCAAGGTCGGCTTTGACAAGAAGGAGATGGACAACGGCAACGGGCCAAAGATCACGCAGAAGCAGCGGCTCGATTACGTTCTGGAAGATGGCTGGCTGACGGACCGCGACTACCAGAAGAAGCTGGAGGTGCGGCGGCAGGTGCTGCAGCCGGGGCAGAAGATGAATTTGCTGAAGTTGGGGGAAGGCCCGTTTCCGCTGCCGATCGGGCAGGACAAGGTCGAAGTGAAGAAGCAGTTCGAGGCGAGCAAGGTTGAGCCGGAGAAAGACGACCCGAAGGAGACGGTGCACGTGCGGCTGGTTCCGAAGAAGGAGTCGCAGTTTGAGAAACGCTTCAAACAGATCGACGTCTTCGTAGACACGAAGAGCAACATGCCGGCACGAATCGACACGGTCGAGCGATCGGGGACGACGCGTTCGACGGAACTGAAGAACATCAAGCTGAACACGGGAGTGAAGGACGAAGCGTTTACGCTGCCCGCCATTCAGAATGACGGGTGGAATCGGCGGGAAGAGCCGTTTGGGTGAGGGTCTGCCCCACCGGGGGGACGCCGAGATCATTTGAAGCTCCCTTGGCGCGCGGGTTTGACGAGGGAATCGAGCTTGGAGTCTGTTGAGCCAGCGTCGGAATGTGCCGGTTGCGGGCCAGCCTTCGGTGAGCGGGCCGGCGGGACTTTCCCGGAAGGCGGGAAGAAAAAGTGCCTGTGCTCCAGTCTTATTTTCTGAACTGGGCATAAGCTCCTCCTCCGTAATTGGTTATAGCTATTTTTTCGGCATTAAATGGAGACGGAAAGTGAGGGTTTTTCGCGGGTTTTCGCGCGTTGATCGCGGGTTTTGGCGGTGGAAATGGGGAGTGAATCGGGGTTTGTTGGTTGCACGTTGCGGTCATGGCTATCTCCTTCTCGCCTTGTGTGACTTCGTTGACCTCAGGCTATTTTCGGTATATGTTAGGTAAATTGCAAGGGATTGTTTATGCGAAAAGAGGAACCCTGCCATTGGAATGGCGGGGCTTGGGACGTGCTGTCGGGTTTTGGTGGTGGCGTGCGCGATTAGCGGCCGTTGACTGAGGCCTTTTCGCGTTTGGGTTTGGGTTTTCTGGGCATTAGGGCGCGCTCTAAGTTGCGCATGGCTTGTCTTAGGCGTTGTTCGTTTTCTACGAGGGCGATTCTTACGAAGGCTTCGCCGTTTTCGCCGAAGGCTCGGCCTGGGGCTAATGCGATTTCGGCTTCGTCTAGCATTCTTAGACAGAAGTGTAGGGTGCTTTGGCCTTTTAAATGTTCTTCTTTGATCTTGGCCCAGACAAACATGCTGGCTCTTGGTTTGTCGTAGGTCCAGCCTAAGCGGTCGAGGCCTTTGCAGACTTCGTCGCGGCGTTTGGCGTAGATTTTGGCTTGTTCTTCGGCGAAATCGCCGCAGGAGCGCATGGCGATTACGCTGGCGATCTGGATGGGGGCGAAGTGGCCGTAGTCGTAGTAGCCTTTGATGGTGCCGAGAGCCTTGATCATGTCGGCGTTGCCGCAGCAGAAGCCTACCCGCCAGCCAGCCATGTTGTAGGTTTTGGACATGGTGGTGAACTCTACGCCCAGGTCTTTCGCGCCGGGGGCGGAGAGGAAGCTGGGGGCTTTGTAGCCGTCGAAGCAGACCTCGCCGTAGGCGAAGTCGGAGATGATCATGACGCCGCGCTTGCGGCACATGTCGATGGCGCGTTCCCAGAATTTCCCATCGTCGATGGTCATGCTGGTGGGGTTGTGGGGGAAGTTGAGGATCAGGAGCTTGGGAGTGGGGTAGAGGCCGTCGATCATGTGCTCGATGCGGTCGAGGAAGGCCTGGTCGTTGCCGAGCGGGACGCGGATGACGGATGCGCCGGCCATGGCGACGGCGTAGACATGGGCGGGGAAGGCGGGGTCGGGGACGATGGCGGTATCGCCGGGGCCGAGGAGGGCGAGGCACATGTGGCTGAAGCCTTCCTTGGAGCCGATGGTGGCGATGACTTCGGTTTCGGGGTCGAGGTCTACGCCGTATTTTTTCTTATATTTTTTGGCGGCTTCCTTGCGTAGGCCGGCGATGCCGTTGTGGACGGAGTAGCGGTGGTTGCGGGGGTCGAGGGCGGCTTCGGCGAGTTTATCGACGACGATTTTTGGGGTGGGGTCGGTGGGGTTACCCATGCCGAGGTCGATGATGTCTACGCCGGCGACGCGCTTGTCGTACTTCATCTTGTTGATGCGGGCGAAGAGGTACGGGGGGAGGCGGGAGATTCGGGAGGAGGGTTCGATTTTGAATTTTTCTGACATGGGTGCTTTCTTTGGGACGGGGGCGAAGAGTTTGAGCTTAGAAAAATACTGCCGCAAAGGCGCAAAGAGCGCAAAGAAAACAGGGTTGTTTTAGATGCTCTTAGTCACTGAAGTGACTAAGCCGCGCTTTATTCTATGATCGGTTGAATAGAGGGGAAGTTGGATTACTTATTTAGGTCGGGGGCTTTGCTGTCCACCGGCGCGGGGGGCGCGGCGGACTTGGTAGCGGGCGGCTGCTCACCCGGCGGCGCGGTGGCCGGCGACGTTCCCGCCCCCCCGGCGGGCGTTCCTGAAGGGTTTTTGGGATCGGTTGGGGCCGGCGCATTGCCTGGCGCGTTGGTGGCTTTGATCTTGTTCAGGAGGTCCTGGCGGGCGCGCTCGTCGGCCTGGGCGGAGGCGGCCTTTCTGGCGGCATCCTGGCGGTCGTCGTACTGCTTCTTGAGGGTGGGCTCTTCGATCTTGAGCGACTCGCGCGCCATCTGGGCGAGCTGGTTGCGGAGGATGAAGACGCCTTGCGTGATGGCTTGCTCCTGCAGGTCGGTCCGCAGGTTTTCCTTGACGTCTTCGAACTTGACGACCTTGGGCTCGACCTTGCGCTCGAGTTTGAGGATGTGGTAGGCGCCATCGGCTTGGATGGTGTCGGAGAACTCGCCGACCTTAGCGCCAGGGGCGAAAGCGAAATCTTTGAAGCCCTGGGGAACCTTGCCCTTGGTGGCGTCATTGCCCCACGCCTGACTCTGACGGCTGAAGGGGGGGAGCTCGCCGTCCGAGGGAGCGGTGATGGCGTTGCGGCTCATCGTGTGGACGAGCGTCTCGAACTTTTCACCGGCGGCGAGGCGGGCCTTGACCTGCTCGGCCTCCTGGGGGTTGGCGCACTGGATGTGGCGGATGATGGCGTTCTCGCCGTAGAGGGCGTTGAATGCGTCCTTGAGCCTGGCGTCGGTGATCTGGTCCTTCATCTGAGCCTGGACCTGGGGCTCGGCGATCTTGCGGATGATGGCGTTGGTCTGGATGACCATGTCGAACTCGACGCGGGCGATGCGCTTCTTGTCGAGCAGTTGCTCGAGGAGGGCGGGGTAGTCTTCCTTGGCTGCGCCTTCGAAGCCGCTCTTCATGGTGCGGGTCAGCTCGGCGTCGAAGTCGGCCTGGTTGTAGTTGACGTGCTGTTCCTTGGCCTTTTGCTTGGCGAGGTCTAGCTGGACGACGTAGAGGAGGACCTCGAGCCCGTAAGCTTCGATCAGCGGTTTTTGGAGCTGGGAGAGGGTGATGGGTTTGTCGTTGACGTGGGCGATGATGGGATCGCCACCCATGTCGGCGGCTGCCAGGGGCTGGTGGATTGGGGAGGCGTCGATGACGGGGGTTGCAGGGACGTCGACGGATGCTTTGGGGGTGTTTGACGGCGCTCGCGCGCATCCGCCTGCCAATGCCAGGATCAATGCTCCGCCAATGAGTCGCTTCACGGTCGTCTCCTGCTGTGGGGCCTGGGTGAGGAATCGGAAAGTATCCGAGCGTATTGCGGGCAAGTCAAGCGTGGGGAGCGGCGTGGACAGGGCCGGTTCAACGTCGGGGCGGCGGGGGCAATACCAACGGTAATGCAATCGCGCTTACCCTGCCGCTCGTGGACAAGAACGAGATATTTGTTGTGGTGCGCCGTGGCCGGCGTTGGGCTGGCGGTGGGGGCGTGGGCGATGCCGGCGGGGGCGCAGGCGCTGTCGGCTACGGACCGCGCGGCGATGGTGCTGACGACGGCGAAGGGCGCGTTTAACGACCAGAGTTACGACGTGGCTGCGGAGCGGTTTCGGGACTATATCCGGCTAGGGGCGGGGAATCGGCTGGAGCTGGCGGCGGCGCGGTATGGCCTTGGGGTTTGCCTGATCGAGGGGACGACGAAGGACTATAAGAGCGCCGCGGAAATGCTTCAGATTCCGGCGTCGATGGCAGGGTTTAAGGATCGGGCATTTGCGCTTTATTACCTGGGCGTGGCGTATCGGGATCAGGGTGATCCGGTGCCGGTGCGGAAGCGGTTGACGCAGCCGGGATTGGAAGCGGCGGCGACGCAGTTTGGGCTGGCGGCGGAGGCGTTTGTGCTGCTTGCGCCTGCGACGATTGCGGAGGGGAAGGAATTGCCGGCGGAATGGGAATGGGTGGCCAAGGCGCGATGCGATCAGGCGGATGCGCTGCTGCGAAGCGGGCAGTATAAGCAGGCGGCGACGGCGGCGGCAGGGGTGCTGGAGGATGGCAAGCTGCAGCGGAGCCGGTATCGGGCGCAGGCGGCTTATGACCTTGGGTACGCGAGCTTTGGGTTGAAGGATTATGCGGCGGCGGTGCGGGCGCTGAGCACGCTGGCGCCGTTCGATCAGGGGGAGATCGGCGTGCATGCGCAGTATCTACTGGCGCGCACGCACCACTTGGCGGGGGAGCGGCCGGAGGCGGCGGCGGGTTATCAGGGATTGGTCGCGACTTGGCAGGGGCAGATTCGAGACATGCGGGCGAAGCTGGCGGACCCGGCGCTGGGCGCGGCGGAGCGGGCGCGGCTGGAGGCGATGATGAAAGCGCCGCCGCCGGATTACGTGGCGCGGGGGATGTTTTACTGGGGGGTGGTGCTGTCGGAGTTCGGATCGGCGGACGATGCGATGGCGAAGTTTCTGGGGGCGGTGCAGGTGTCGCCGGGATCTGCGGTGGCGGCGGAGGCGCGGATCCGGGCGGCGCAGACGGCGGTGCAGGTGAGGAAGTTTCGCGAGGCGATGGATGTGGTCGCGCCTTTGCAGGATGACCCGCAGTACGGCGTGGAGGCGTTGCGATATCTCGCGAAGGCGCAGTACGGGGCGGGGACGATGCCGGTGGCCAAGGGGAGGGGCGTGGCGGCGCAGATGAACGCGGTGGCAGACCCGCAGGCGATGGCGGCGGGGATCAAGCAGGCGATCGCGACGCTGCAAAAGGCGGAGGAACGGGCGAAGGGGCTGCCGGCGTCGGGGGGACAGACTTCGACGCTGCGGGGAACGATCCTGCTTGAATTGGGGGATATGCTGCAACTCGATCGGCGATATGGCGAGGCGGCGGGCGCTTACGCCGGTGCGGTGACTGCGGCGACGCCGGACATGGTGGAGCCGGCGATGGAACGGCAGGCGATCGCGCTGCAACTGGCGGGTGACTTCGCCGAGGCGGACAAGGTGTGTAATGCGTTCATCGCGAAATATCCCAAGAGCGAATTGCGCGCGGAAGTGAGCGTGCGATACGCTGAGAACGCGCTGTTGGCGGCGCATGCGAAGAAGGACCCGGCGGCGGCGAATGCGGATTCGTCGAAGCGGCCTTATGGGGAAGCGGTGGCGCGGTTCACGCGGGTGATCGAGCGGTTCCCCGAGACGCCGCAGGCGAACCTGGCGCGGATGGGGCTGGCGACGGTGCAGTACCTGCAGGGGCATTTCACTGAAGCGGCGGAAATGCTGGTGAAGATACCGGAGGGGGACCGGGTGGATGATTTGGCGGGCGCAGCGTTTTTGCTGGCGGATTGCCAACTGCGGGCGCTGCCGGAGAGTGCGGAGGATGCGCTGTCGAGTGCGCGGATGGTGGCGCAGCTTGAGGCGGTCACGACGCAGCTTGAGGGATATGCGGGAACTCGGCCTAACGATCCGGACTCGGCGGATGCGCTGGTGCGGATCGGGTATGCGTCGGTCAAGCTTTCGTATTTGCTGGCTGATCC
>JAQGHM010000162.1 GCA_028291615.1 Phycisphaerales bacterium
CGTGCGTGAATGTGGCCACCGGCAAGCAGATCTGGCAGCAAAGCGTTCGCGCCAACGGCTCGAAGGATGAGTTCTTCTCCTCCCCCTTCATCGCCGGCGACAAGCTCTACAACATCTCCAAGCAAGGCGAAGTCTTCTGCCTGCAGGCCGGCGAGCAATACAAGCTGCTCGGAAAAAGCCCGCTCGGCGAAAAATGCTACGCGACGCCCGCGGTGGCGGGGGATCGATTGGTGATTCGGACGGAGTCGCACATGGTGCTGGTGGGGAAGTAATTGCGCAAGCCGCGCGCGTCACTCCCAACCCTTCCCATTCTTCCTCGTCCCGCAAATGTGCACATCCATTCCCAACCCATCCGCCAGCGCCGCCTTCGTCAACATCGCCTTGTCCGCCTCCTCCGCGGAATTCGCATAAGCGACCTGAATATGGTTCGCCTTGTGCCGCCCCATCATCTGGTCCCGCGTCACGCCGTACGTCACCGCATGCATGATCGGCCACTGCGGCGTCGTCGCGTCCCAGCGGCGCTGCGTCTCTTCCGCCGGCAGTTCCACCACCCCCGCGCGCCCCAGATCCATCCGCAGCCGCCCGTTGTCCACGAAGATCCGCGACCACACGATCTCCCCCGGCTTGCTGATCCCCTTCAGCGTTCCGCCGCCAAGTCGAAAATACATCGCCGGCTGACGCTCGCTGCTCGCCCCCGCCCAGCCGCCAACAAAATGCGCCGGCGGCGCAGACCCCGAAATCAAAAACACCCACACATAATCATTCACCGTCCCGCTGCGATCGACATCCCCCCAGCGCAGATCATGCAGCGTATTCTCCACCGGCTGCCCCATCGCATGATGCACGCGATACGTCATCAACCCATCCAGCCCCGCGCACTCGTCCACCTCATTAAAATGCGGCACCGGTTGATTCTCATATAGCGTGCGGCTCCCATCCCGCGACATCACCGGCGGCCGCTCCACATTATTCAGCGTCCCCTCCACCAAATCGCTCGCCGGCAGCAGATCCTTCAGCCCCTGCTGGTACTGAATCCCAATCGTGTGACAACCGAAATCATCCGCAATGCGCACCGCCGCGATGTACATCTTGCATTGCAAGTGGATCTGATGATCGGTCAGATCCTCCGACTCATTAGGCCCCGTCTTGAACTGCATCCCCCGCTCTTCCATCCACCGGCGAACCGCGGTCGCCTCTTCATCGCTCACCTGAGTCGTTTCGTAATAAAGCGCCGATTGGCTGAGTCGCTCCTTGAACACGCCCGTCGCGTGCAGCAGGTCATCCGGGATGATCGCGTTGAACATCCCCATGCACCCCTCGTCGAAGATCCCCATGATCGCCTTCTCCTGCCGCAACTGGTTCGCCAGCGCAACCCCCAGCTTGCGCTCCGGCCCGCGGAGCTTGGCCTCCTTGAACTTCAGGATGTGCGCCGCCTTGTGCTTCACATGCCCCTTCGCCAGCCAAGCGCGCAGATAGTTCTTAAAATAATCGTCCGTGAAATCCTCCGACCAGATCGTCGAATATTTCACCCCCGCCTTCGTCAGCGACCCGTTCAGATTCAACATCCCCACCAGCCCCGGCCAAGTCCCGCTCCAGTTGGCGACCGTAAGTATTGGCCCCAGATGCGACAGCAACCCATGCAGCACGTGATGCGAATACTGCCAAACCGCCTCAGCGACAATCAGCGGCCCCTTAGGATCGATCCCGCGAAAGACCTCCATCCCCTCCTTCTGCGACTGGATAAACCCGTGCCCTTGCTCCTCCTTGTAAGGATGAGCGCGAACCAACTCCCACCCCTCCGCCGCCACCGCCGCGCCCAGCGCCTCCTCCATCGCCGCCTGCGCCGCCCAGCATTGCTGATTGGCCGACAGTCGAAGGTCGCCATTGGCAATCAGCAGCGCCTGCCGCTTGCCAACCCTTGCAGGGCGGTGCTTCTCAGGAAACGTATACGGGATCATGTGCGTCGGTCTCCGGCGGTTAATGCGATTCTCTTATTCGCATGATAACCGGCCCGATCCACCGGGTCACACCCCACGCTGATACCGCCGCAGCAACGCCACCCGGCTTATCAGTCCAATCACCTTCCCCGGCGCATGCGGCAAGCAAACCGGCAGCCGCATCACGTCATGCCGCGACAGCGCATCCAGCACCGACGCCAGGTCATCCGTCGTCCGCACGATCGGCACGTCCGAGCGCACCAGGTCCGCCACCGTCAGCAGGGGGATCGCCTCGCGCTGCCACAGCGCCGTCTGCAGGTCGCCCGCCGTGATCATTCCCGCATATTCCCCCTCATCAATCGCCACCACGTCGTTCACCCCCTTGTCCGCAACGGTATCCATCACGCGCTGCAGCGCATCCCCCATATCCACCAGCGTCGCCGGCTCGAGATCCACCTGCTCGACCGTCACCCGCTGAAGCTGGCCGATCACCCCGCCCCCGACGTGCACGCCCCGACGCCGCAGCGCCAGCGTGTAGATCGAATCTCGAAAAAGCAACCGCGCGAACCCCGTCGCGGTGATCGTCGCCAGCATCGCAGGCAACATCACCTTGTCGTCCCGCGTCACATCAAACAGAATCAGAATCCCCGCCAGCGGCGCATGCACCACCGCCCCCAGCACCGCTCCCATCCCCACCAGCGCGTAAATCTCCGGCTGAATCTGCGGAAACAATCCCGTCGAGCGCAACAAAATTCCCACCGTCGCCCCCGTCGCCGCCCCCAGGAACAGACAAGGCGCGATGATCCCGCCACTCCCGCCGCTCCCCAGCGTCAAACACGTCCCCACAACCTTCAGCACGATCAAACTCGCAACCAGCGCCAGCAGCGGACCCACGGCCGATGCGGAATAAAGATCCGCTTCCAACAGCTTTCGAATCACCCCATACCCATCACCAAAAAACGCCGGCATCGGATAATCGACAAACGCAAACGGCTTCGCGAGCCCGCGCGACCACCCGAACGACATCACATACCCCACGCCCAGCACTCCCAGCATCGCCCCGCCCAGCGCCGGCCGCAGCACCTTCGCAAACCGCAGCCGTGCAAACGCCCCCTCGCTGTAATACATCAGCCGAGTCAGCGCCACCGCCACCGCCCCGCAAATCAGCCCCAGCACGATGAAGTTCGCCGCCTGATCCCACCCCATCGCGTGATGCCGCTCCCGCACCCAGTTGGGCAGCGCGAAAATCGCCTGGTACTCCACCTCGTGATGAATCCGCCGAAAAATTGCCTGCGTCGTAATGTTCGCGATCACGCTCGCCAGCACCACCGGCGTGAACGTGCGGATCGAAAAATCCTGCAGGATCACCTCCAGCGTAAACAGCACCCCGCCGATCGGCGAGTTGAAGATCGCGCTGATCCCCGCCGCGCTCCCGCACCCAATCAAGAGCGGCATCGCCGGCCGCACCACGCGAAACACCTGCCCCACCCCCGACGCGATCGACGCCCCGATCTGCACGATCGGCCCCTCCGCCCCAGCCGACCCGCCCGACCCGATCGTGATCGCCGACGTCACGATCTTTTCGATCGCCACCATAGGCCGCAGGCTCCCGCGCGACCGCAGCACCATCTCCAGCACGTCCACGATCCCATGCCCCTCCCGCGCCCGCACGATATAGCGCGCGATCACCCCCCCCAGAAACCCCCCAGCCGTCGGCAGCACGATCAACAGCCAAATCCCCCGCCCATACAGCCCCACGTGCGGATCAAGCCGATCGTAAAGCCTTTCGCGAATCCACGTGATCAACTCATGGAACGCCACCGCCGCCGCCGCCGTCACCACCCCGATCAGCACCGCCGCAAACAGCAAAAACGCATTATCCCCCAACCCCATGCGGGCAAAGAGCCGCGTGAACAGCACCCGCAACCGCTCACCAACAACACTCACCCCACGATACGGCATGGCCGGGAAGATAGCGGGCACGGCCACGGATGCAACCGACCCAAAAGTGACAACTGACAACCAACAACAATCCCGCTACAATCGCTTCCGCAAAACCAGGAGTACCCGACCATGGCCGTCAGCGACACGATCAAAAAAGGCATCATCCGCGCCCCACACCGTTCCCTCCTCCGCGCCACCGGCGTCATCCAATCGGAGGCCGACTTCAACAAACCCTTCATCGCCGTCTGCAACTCCTTCGTCCAGATCGTGCCCGGCCACGCCCACCTCGACGTCGTCGGCGTCAAGGTCCGCAAGGCCGTCCGCGAAGCCGGCGGCGTCCCTTTCGAGTTCAACACTATCGGCGTCGATGACGGCATCGCCATGGGTCACGGCGGCATGAAGTACTCCCTCGCCTCGCGCGAGCTTATCGCCGACTGCGTCGAAACCATGCTCCGCGCCCACTGCTTCGATGGCGTCGTCTGCATCCCCAACTGCGACAAGATCGTCCCCGGCATGATGATGGCCGCCGCCCGCGTCAACATCCCCGCCGTCTTCGTCTCCGGCGGCCCCATGAACGCCGGCGTCGTCCCCTCCACCGGCCAGAAGATCGACCTCGCCACCGTTTTCGAAGCCGTCGGCAAGGTCTCCGCCGGCACGATGACCGAAGCCCAGCTCACCGAGGTCGAGCTGCACGCCTGCCCCACTTGCGGCTCCTGTTCCGGCATGTTCACCGCCAACAGCATGAACTGCCTCTGCGAAGCCCTCGGCCTGGCGTTGCCCGGCAACGGCTCGATCCTCGCCACCGACCCCAAGCGCGACGAGCTCTTCCGCCAGGCCGGCGCGGCGATCGTCGACCTCGTCAAGCGCAACATCCGCCCCCGCGACATCCTCACCCCCAAGGCGTTCGAAAACGCCTTCGCCCTCGACGTCGCCATGGGCGGCAGCACCAACACCGTCCTCCACACCCTCGCCGTCGCCATCGAGGCCGGCTGCCCCATTGAGCTCCCGCTCCTCAACGAGATCTCCGCCCGCGTCCCCCACATCTGCAAGGTCGCCCCCAGCGGCAAATACCACATGCAGGACGTCGATCGCGCCGGTGGCATCAGCGCCATCCTAAAGCGCCTAGCCGACGCCCAGCTCCAGAAAGACCCCGTCACCGGCAAACCGCTTCGCGAAAAACCGATCCTCCACCTCGACTGCATCACCGTCACCGGCAAGACCCTCGGCGAAAACATCTCCGACGCCACCATCAAGGACGAAGACGTCATCCGCACCGTCGAAACCGCCTACAGCCAGACCGGCGGCCTCGCCGTCATGTTCGGCAACATCGCCCCCGCCGGCGGCGTCCTCAAGACCGCCGGCGTCTCTCCAAGCATGATGAAGTTCCGCGGCCCCGCCGTCATCTTCGAATCCGAAGAAGACGCCGCCAAGGGCATCCTGATGAACAAAGTCAAAGCCGGCGACGTCGTCGTCATCCGCTACGAAGGCCCCAGAGGCGGCCCCGGCATGCAGGAAATGCTCGCCCCCACCGCCAATCTCATGGGCAAGGGCCTCGGCGAAAAAGTCGCGCTCCTCACCGACGGCCGCTTCAGCGGCGCCACCCGCGGCGCCTGCATCGGCCACGTGAGCCCCGAAGCCGCCGCCGGCGGTCCCATCGCCCTCGTCCACCCCGGCGAC
>JAQGHM010000186.1 GCA_028291615.1 Phycisphaerales bacterium
GGTGCGAACCACGCAGTGGCCGCACCGACGGTTCGTGAACGAGCACGGCTTGTATCAGTTACTCGGCACCATTTGTTATCCCGGAGGTCGTGCATGTCGCACGTGAAAACCATCGTTAAGCCGTATGTGGGAAATCCGCACGTACGGTTTGAATGGGGTCCTCAGGAAACGGAGCTTACAGGCCACCGCGCCTGAGGACTACCAATGACGACGGATCTACTTCCCAATTCAAACGATGCCTTGCCTAACCTCTGCGGATCTGATGACCTGATCGCGCGAGCCATGGCATCGAAAAGCCCGGTCTTCCTTCCCGAAAGCGGCATCGATTTCCGCTCGATCCGCAGTGCGTTTGCGATCGCGCTGCACATGCACCAACCACTGATCCCCGCCGGCGGCAACGATCTGCAGGCCGCCGCCGTCATTGGAAACCTGCAGTTCATGATGGAACACCCGGAGGTTCCCGACGCCCATAACTGGTCGGTCTTCAGGTCGTGTTACGGACGGATGGGCGATTTCATCCCGGAGCTGGTCAACCAGGGTCTGCAGCCGCGCATGATGCTGGATTATTCCGGCTGTCTGTTTCACGGCCTCGCGCAGATGGGCGCGAACGACGTCCTCGATCGCCTGAAGCTCATCACGCATGATGTGCGCTATCGCCATTGTGTAGAGTGGCTGGGGACAACGTGGGGCCACGCGGTCGCGCCTTCCACGCCGGTACAGGATTTCCGTCTTCACGTCCGCGCCTGGCAGCACCATTTCGCCTCGATTTTCGGCCTCGACGCACTCGCTCGCGTGCGCGGGTTTTCCCCGCCGGAAATGGCTCTCCCCAATCACCCGGACGTCGCCCACGCGTTCGTGAAGACGCTCGTCGATTGCGGCTATCGTTGGGTGATGGTGCAGGAAGATTCGGTCGAACAGGCCGAAGATGGCGGCCCGGTGCGCCGGCCACACGTTCCGCATCGCTTGGTCGCGCGCAACTCGCGCGGCGAGACCGCAACTATCGTCGCGCTCATCAAGACGCGCGGCAGCGACAACAAGCTCGTTGCGCAGATGCAGCCATACTACGAGGCCAAGGGACTCTCACGCACCGAGCTGGGCGGCATCAGCGTCCCGCCCGTAGTCACCCAGATCGGCGACGGCGAAAACGGCGGCGTCATGATGAACGAGTTCCCGCCCATGTTTTTCAAGACGATCCCCGAAGCCTCCGGTTCCGCATCACCCCCCATGAACGGCACTGAATACCTCGAGCACCTCCAGGCCGCGGGCGTGAGCGAAGAATCCTTCCCTGCCATCCAGCCGATCCTCCAGAAGCGCATCTGGGATCGCCTCGAACGCGCCGCGGGACCAGAGCGCCTCGACGCTGTCATCAAAGCGCTTCGCAAGGAAGACGGGCGCTTCCACATGGAAGGCGGAAGCTGGACCAGCAGCATCTCGTGGGTGCGCGGCTACGACAACGTCCTGGGCCCGATGGAATCGGTCAGCGCACTCTTCGCCGAGAAGGTGAAAGGGGGGATGACCCCTGAGCACCCGAGCTATCGCAATGCGCTTTACCACCTGCTCATGACGCAGACGAGCTGTTACCGCTACTGGGGGCAGGGAACCTGGACCGACTACGGCCGCGAATTATGCCGGCGCGCCGAAGCGGTGTTGAGCAACGTCTCTTAGGACATCGCGGCTTATCTCCGGCGGCGCCGGCCAGCGAGCAACGTTCCGCCCAATGCCAGCACGGCCGCCGCGGTCGGCTCGGGCACCTGGGTGCCGCTCAGGCCGAAGATGTAAGTATCACCCGTCCCGCCGGCGTAGGTGAACTGGATGCCGGTGATCGGGTTGATCGTGTCGGAGAGGATCAGGTCCTGCTGGTAGAGCCGGGGGTTGGTCGTGCCGACGTTGTCGAACGCCATGCCGCCCAGGCCGTCATCCTTCACGCGGCCACCGGCGAGGAGCGCGCCGCCGGAGTTGAAAAACCAATCCGGCGCTGCCACGCCGGTGATCACTTCGTCGGGGGCGCCGTTCGCGTGCATGATGTGGACGTCGAACGAGCCGCTGCCGTTCCCGGTCGAGGCGAGGATCGACAGGCCGGTCAGCGCCGTCGGGTTGTCGAGCGTCAGCGTCCCGGAGGTCGTCGCAGTGTTAAGCAGCAGTGCGTTGCTCCCAGCTGCCGGGGCGAGCGCGAACGCGTGCTGGCCGTCCGCGGCGCTGGTGGTCACCTGCCCGCCGGACGGCAGGCCCGCCGCCGCGTTGCTTGTGTTCACGCCCTTCTCGAACAGGGCCCATCCGTTGCCGTTATCGAACCGCGCCGTCGTCGCCGAAGCGACCGACGTCGCCCCGTTCTCGACGATCACGTCCTGCGTAAACCCCGAGACCTTGATCGGCGCATACGCCGCCGCCGTCGCGCTCTGGAAGGCGAAGTTGTAGACCTTCTGCGTCGCCGTCGCCCCGCCGGTCGCGCCGCTAAACCCGACATAGCCGGTCGAGGTTCCCAGCACGGTCGGGATATCGACGGCGGTAGAGAACGTGTGGACGTTCCCGGTGACGCCGTCGCGCATCGCCACGTTGAGCGTGCCGCCGAAGTAGCTCAGCTTCACGTCAATCGGGTAATTACCGGCGACGTTGACCTTGGTATCGCCGATGTAGAAGAGCCCGCCCGATCCGTTGGTGGCGAACTGGAAAGCGCCGTGGGAGTTGTTCGAGGCCGTGTAGTAGGGGTCGAAGAAGAACGCGACGCTGTTGGTGATCGGGGTGGCCCCCCCGAACCCGCCGCTGCCTCCGCTGCCCCCCAGCGCCGCCGTCCCGCGCGGGTCATTGTGCACGACGAAGGCGACGCCGTCGGCCGGCGTGCCGGACGACGTGCCGAGATAAGTGTACTGCGCCACGAAGCTCGTCAGGCTCTGCGTCGTCTGCGCGAAGCCGCTGGTCGCCTGGCCGCCAGTTCCGTCTGCCGTGAGCTGGAACGTGTCGCCGTTGTAGTAGCCGTTGAAGGTCGTGCCCAACGACCCGTCCGGCGTTGCGTTGATCGGCGCGAAGTCGTTGAAGCCGGCGAGCGTCCCTGCGCCGGCGGTGCTTGCCGCAGCGCAAAGCACGGCCACAGCCAGCAGTGGCGCGGCGGCGCGCCGACGCCTTAACGGTGGCGGGCTCAAGACCGGCGAGCGGGCAAGGGACTCGGAATGGATGGCGGACGGCGAACGCAGGGTAATCTGGGACATATTTCTCACCTCTCTCGGGTTAACAAAGCACAAGCGCGGCGGCATTCCGGGTATTGCGGGGCGGTGGTATCGGTTGGTGGTTCGGGCGATGCGGCTCACAGTCGCGGGTCAAAATGCTCCTTGGCGTGGGCGGTGTTCCGGTCGATCGACTCGGCATGCCCATCCACAAACGCGGCGTTCCCCTTGCGGTCCGGATTTGGCACCCACCCCCACCCACCCAGGTTCGGCACATCCGGTATCCGCCGCTTGCGGTCGTGCCGGATCGCCAGCAGGTCCACGCCCTTCTGTCCCACTGGGTATTCCGTGTAGTAGTTCCCCAGGTGCGGCTCCCACCGGCCGTCGTTGATCGTCCGCTCGTCCTCCTCGACGAGCAGCACCTTTTCGGATGAGTTGCGGCATTGCTGGATCTTTGTCGCCCCCTGCCAACCAAAGTCCGTCGTGAAGAAGCGGTTGAACGAGTAACTGAATGGGTACGGCCCACTCGCGCCGGCGCCCGGGCGGTTGGTCACGTCGTCCGACGGGCAGATCATCGAGTCCGTCGCGCTGAAGTTATTCACGTAAGGCGCCAGCGCCGACTCCTCAAGCTTCCGCGGCGCATCCCAGTACACCCACCCCGATGGCTGCGCCGGCAGGCCCGATCCGGGGAACGTTCCGCCGTTGGCGTTCGTGTACATCTGGAACGCCATCCCAAGCTGGCGCACGTTGCTCAGGCACTTCACCGAGTTGGCCGACTCCCGGGCGCGCGCCAGCGCCGGCAGCAGGATTGCGATCAGCAGCGCGATGATCCCGATCACAACTAACAGCTCCACCAGCGTGAAGCCGGCTGGCCGGCGTGTGGGACGGACGATGCGAACATGCGTAACGGGCATAACAACTCCCTGTGCGCCGATCCCAACTCACCCGGGCGCGCGGATCGCACGGGCTGGCGAAGATCGGCAAAGATTGATGACTGAATGGCCTTCGTGTTACTGCGATTGAACGGCTGGCGGTTGCGGAGATTTATCGCAGGTCCCGTTCGCGCGAGATACCGCCGGTTGCCGCAATTAGTTCCCCGTTTTCGTCAATCCACGCGTAGAACTGTGCGAATGCGTGCGTCGGTAATGACGCGCAACGACCCGCGCGCCTATACTCTGTCCGACTCACCGCAAAGACGTACCCCCCATGATGGACATCGCTGTTGTACGCCGGCCCGTCCCCCGGGCGAGCGCGGTTCGCCAAATTGCATTTTATGGTTCTGAGCGCTCCGAGTACGCGACCCGCGTGCTTGAGGGCGTCCTCCGCTACGTCGAAGACCGCGTCGGATTCATGCTTCGCGATTTCTGGGACGACCTGACCGCCGTCGGCCGCCGCGAGGCGCTGCTCGGCGCGCCCCCTCCCTGGGCGGCGGGTGGCGCTGACGGCGTCGTCGCGATCCTGCCGCACGGCCGCGCGGTCGTGCCCTGGGCGTCGGATGCGGGCGTGCCGATCGTCTCAATCGGCAGCGACTTCCGCGATGCGCTGCCGACCGTGCACGTCAGCGCGGATTCGGTCGCGGAACTTGCGATCCGTCACTTCCTCGGCACCGGCTACCCGAACGTCGCGTTCGTCGGCGTGCGCGGGTTCGTCGCGGTCGACCACCGCCGCTCGGCGCTTGAGCGGCAACTCGCGGAGATCGGGCGCCCGCTCTGGTCGTATGGCCTGGAGACCAACCCATGGCCCGGCAACTATGACCTCGAAGAGCGTGCGGCGGCCGAGGAGGGGCTTGAGCGCTTCCTGCTCGACGCCCCGACACCGCTGGGCGTGCTGGCGACGACCGACCACGCCGGGCGCGTCGTCTGCGCCGCCTGCCGCCGCCTGGGCCTGATCGTCCCGCAGGAGGTCGGCGTGCTCGGCATCGACAACTACACCGCCGCGCGCACGTGCGTCCCCCCGCTCTCGAGCATCCAGTCCCCCGGCGAGGAGGTCGGCTACCAGGCGATGGCACTGCTCGACCGCCTGACCCGCGGAAAACCAGGCGATCGCGCGGCCGCGGCGGTGGAAAAACTCGTCGCCGTCCCCGCAACGCAGGTCGTCGCACGCCAGTCAACCGGAGCCGCGCCCGGCGGCACCCACGCCCACGTCATCCGCGCGCTCGCCCTGATCCGCGAGCGCGCCTGCGATGGCATCGCCGTCGAAGCCATTCTGGACGACCTGACGATATCCCGCTCCACGCTCGAGCGCCAGTTCGCCGCGATGATCGGCCGCACGCCCGGGCAGGAACTCCTCCGCGTCCGCCTCGCCCGCGCCAAGGAACTCCTCCGCCACAGCGACCTGCCGATCTCCAAGATCGCCGCAATGACCGGCTACGAACGTTCGAGCAGTTTCAGCGACTTCTTCAGCCGCCACGCCGGCCTCTCGCCGCGGGCGTACCGCAAGGGAGGCATCGCGCGGCCGCCGGAGAAGGCGGAATAAGCAGTCGCGCATGGAGTGCGCAATTCGTCCGAGATTTCAACGCGCCGCCTCGCGCAGCCGCCGCATCACCGCCGCGACCGTTCCCCCGCCGTCCGCCGCCAGCTCACGATAAAGCCCGTACAGTTCCGCGTACCGCGCCCGCGCCGCCCCGCTGGGCCGGTAGATCAAGTCCTCGCGCACCCGCGCCATCGCCCCGATCGCCTCGACGATGGACCTAAACCCGGTCGCCGCCTCGCCCGCCGCGATGCAGCCGAGGATCGCCGCGCCCAGCGCCACCGATTGCTCGCTGGCGGCGAGGCGTATCTCCGCGTTCAGCACGTCCGCGTAAATCTGCATCAGCAGTGGCGACTTTCCCGGCAACCCGCCTCCCGCCACGAAACGCTCGACGCTCACGCCCGCTTCGATCAGCGTATCAACAATCCACCGCATGCCCAGCGCCGTCGCTTCGAGCATCGCGCGATAGAGTTGCTCGGGTTGCGTCGCGAGCGTGATCCCGACGAACGCGCCGGAAAGGCCGGCATCCATCAGTGGCGTGCGGCAGCCGTTAAGCCAATCCAGCGCCATCACCCCGCCACTGCCGGGCGGCAGTTGCGCCGCACGCTGATTCAACTCCGCATGCGACAGAGCCACCGTCCGCGCCACCCACGCAAAGGCGTCGCCGACGCTGATCTGCCCAGTCTCGTAACCGAAAAACCCTGGAAGAATCCCATCTTCCACCACGCCCGCGATCCCCGGCACGAGCCGTTCAACCGTCGCATTGATCATGTGACACGCGCTCGTGCCCAGCACCAGCACCATTGTCGAAGCGTCAGCCACCCCACTGCCCGGCACGCCCGCGTGCGCATCGATGATCGCGGCGCTGACCGGAATCAAAGCGCGCAGCCCCAACAACTTCGCGGCCTCCTCAGTCAGCACGCCTGCGCGTTGTCCCGGCGCCATCAACCTTCCGGGCATCCTCTCCCCGACCACGTCCGCAAACCCCGGATGCACGGCCGCGAAGAATTCCCGCGACGGATAACCCGCCTGCCGATTCCACATCGCCTTGTAACCCGCCTGGCAGGTCGAGCGCACCAACTCCTCCGGCCGGCATCGCGGGAAGGGGCCGCTGGTCATCTGCCAGACGAACCAATCGCCCGCCTCGATCCAAACCTGGGCCGCCTGGTAAATCTCCGGCGCGTGATTGAGCGTTTCGAGCACTTTGGGAAAGAACCATTCGAGGCTGATCGTGCCGCCATACCGTGCCAGCCAAGGCTCCCGCCGCTCGCGCGCGACGTGATTGATGAGGTCAGCCTCAAGCTTGGCGCCGTGGTGCTTCCATAACTTCGGCCACGCCTGCGGCTTCGATCGATGTGGGGCGAGCAGGCAGAGAGGCGTGCCATCGGCCAGCGCGGGAAGCATCGTACAACTGGTGAAGTCAACGCCGATGCCAACAACGTCGTCAGGTGAGACGCGCGATGCGCTTATCGCCGCGCGGCAGGCGTCAGCGGCGCCGTTCAGCCAATCGAGCGGGTCCTGCAGCGCGTAATGGGACGGGAGCTTCGCGCCGCTTAGACCAGGCAGCGCCTGATCGATTACGCCGTGCTCATAGGCGATTATCGCCTGGCCCGCGATCGTGCCGTCGGTGATGTCCACCACCACCGCCCGCACCGATTCGGTTCCGAAATCCAATCCGATCGAATACCGCGCCACGCGCCGCCTCCGTCCGAAGTCGTGCCCCCGATTGCAACTAATCTTAGCCAGTCTAGAAGGTTTCCGCGCGGCGGTGCATGCCGCTAAACTAGACGCGATGGGACGCCATGCCACCGCCGACGACGAGGATTACGAAGACGATCCTGACGAGCCGGACGAATCCGACATTGAGGACGGAAGAGACGAAGACGACGAGGCCGGCGGCGCGACGGACGAATGTCCATACTGCGGCGCAGACGTCTACGAATTCGCCGAGAAATGCCCCAGTTGCGGGCAATACCTCTCGAAGGAGGACGCGCCCCCGCGCTCCGGTCACCCGCGGTGGGTGGTCATCACCGCGATCGTGCTGCTGGTGCCGATGCTCTACGCAATATTGAAGTGGTGGCTCTGATTTCGCTGACAGCTACTGAGCCGCGCCGGCGGGCTTCTTCTGCAGTTCCAGTCGATCCTTCACGAACTGCGCGCTCATCATCTGAACGTGGCCGTCCGCATAGAGGACATTCACCAGCCCGTTCTTGGACAGCTCAAACTTCTCATAAGCGATGATCGTGTCGGCGGGATTGGTGATCTTCGTCAGCTTGCCAAAATCTTTGCCGAGGTAGACGTAATCCGCGTTCTCATTCACCCACTTCGCCAGTTCTTCGGGCTTGGCGCCAACCGGCGGCGCGATTGGCTGGACACGGTTGGGGGAGAGGAACACCTGCGGCGCCTGGATGTATTGCAGCGTCGAACCGAGGTCGGGCGGGAGCGCGCCCTTATTCTCGTTGGAGTACATGATCGCGCCCATCCCAATCTGACGGAGGTTGTTCGCCCCTTGCATCAGCATCGCCTGCTGGCGCGCCTTGGCAGTGGCGGGGAGGATCACGGCGACGGCCACGGGGGCAAGCGTGGTAGCCAGTGCCTGTTCTCCGCCGAGGAGGTCCGCGCCGGGGAACGGGGAGACGCCGCGATAGTGCCAGCCGGCATCGTCGATCCACGTGGCGCTAAGCGACACCGACAGGTGCGGCTGGATCTTGTTCAGCGGCGGCAGCACCATCGCCGGCGTCTGCATGCCGAACATGTCCGCAAACCCCAGCGCGCCGCGCTGCAGCGCCATGATCATCTGATACCCGCGCGGCGCGAGCCGCGGCAGATCCATATACGAAAGCGAGATTGCGCTCCCCGCAACGCCCAGCCGCTTGCGCGCCGCATTAAAACCATCGCTGGCAAGGATCGATTCCCCCGCGCCCGGGCTCTGCTCGGTCGCCGCGGTGAGAATCTGCGGGAAGAGCGCGACGTACAGCGTGTTGTTCTTGATCGCCCAGCAGGGGGCGACTGCGGGCACAGCAAAATAATGCACGGTCAGGTCGCCGATCTTCGTAGTCTCAAACGCCAGCGTCGGGCCATCTTCCTCAGCCTCCTTCGCCATCGCGGAGTTGGCTTGTTTCTCGAGAGATATCAGCGCCTTCTCCAGCTTGGCCGATTCCCGTAGAGGGTTGGCGACGCTCATCCCCAGCAGTCCGTGCCCCGTCTGATCGCTGTTGAACGCCAGCCACTGATCGCCCAGCGAAGCCAGCACATCCTTCTGAAGGTCAATGCCGACGGCTTGGTTGACCTGTCCGATGACCTCTTCAACGTTGCGCGCCGCCTCAGGTTGCAGCCGCGCGACGGTGTTGCGCACGTCGGCGAGGAGCTTCGCGAGATCCAGACGGCTGGCCGCGACCCAACTCGATGATCGCGGCGCCATCTTGAGCAGGTCGTCCGAAACCGGTTGCGAATCGAGCAGCGATGCGAGCAAACCCATGCGCGGTTGCGGCGCCTCGATAAACGCCTGGCTTCCCCAGTCCTTGCCGTCAAACCCGGCGGTGTAAACGAGCCGCTTAATCCCCGCGACGCCCGTGGTCAGCAGGATCCGCTGCCACATCGTTTTGCCCTTGGCGTCGGCAGCGAGGTTGATCCCGAGGCTGGCGACGTTCAGCACTTTCTCAGCATCGAAGTAGGCAACGAAGCCGGGCTCCGGCCGCCCCTGTTTCATCGCCGCTTGAAACTGCTCGCGCTGACCCAGGCTCTCTTCCACCTTCTCCATCATCTCGCAGTTCGAGATCACCAGGATGTCCCCCGCCCACACCTGAACCTTGATCTTGAACGGCGCTTCTGGCGGCAGTTCCAAGGCCAGCTTGGTCGCACTGTCCGCCAGCGCTTGCGCGTTCTTCCCCGCCTGACACAGCAACGCCACCTTCGGCATCGGCACCTTGCCTGAATAATCCAGCGGCCCGACGTAAAGCGCCGTCGGACTTCGCCAGACCGATTCCCCCAGGCTAAGCAGCGCCGGCAACAACTCCTTAGCCACCGGGTCGCCCTGCAGCATCTGTTCAAGTTGAATCCGCCGCACGATCCGCGGCCCCAACTCGGAAAACAGCTCAGGGAGATTCGACGAATCAAGCACGCCCTTAAGGTGAGACTGCGCATACGCCGGCGCAAGCTTATCCGCCCCCGCCCAGGCGACGTAAAGCAACGCGTCCGATGGAACGCGATCAGCCAGCGGCTGCGCATTCGACCGTTGCGCCGCCGCGCCCGCCACCATCACCACCGCCACGACGAGAATTCGCACCAGCCGCATGACGACCTCCCACGAGATGAGACGGACTGCCCCCATCGGAGTTGCAACTTTACCGTTTTCCTGCGGACTTGAGAAGCAAAGCGCATCGCCTCACCGGCTATCCACCACCTGCATCCCCCGCGGTCGCTCCTCTTCGCTTCCGGTGGCGATCTTCTTGATCGCCGCCACCACCGTGTACTGTCCCGGCAGCGAGCGCACGAACGGCGCAGCCGCACCCAAAATCGAAACCGTCATCGAGAAAACCAGCAGCACCCCCGCGACCGCCCACGTCGCCTTATGGTGTGATTTGCGCAACCACGCCCCCGCCCAGAACAGCGTCAGCGGCAGAAATACGATGAACCACCGCGGCCCGAACATCGCCTGTCCCCAATCGACGCGAAGCACGATATACGCCGCCACGATCCCAACCGCCCCCGCAAGCGTAACCGCCGCCATCACCTTGGTGCTCGCCGGCCAATGTCGTCGCAACACCAATCCAAGCCCGATCATCCCGATGATGACAACCGGATAGTGCGACAGCAATCCTTTGCTTCCGATCAGCGCCCCCGCCGTGCGATCCAGGCTGCGAAAGAGCGCGATCTTCCATGGCGCCGGTCGAGCGCCTTCGTCAATGTCGTCCGCGGGATTGGCTGCAACAGAGGGGCGTCGCGCCCCGCCCAACTCGGGATGAAGAAACCCGGGCCGGAGATCGCCGGTAATTGGCATCGTCAGCGCCGCGTGCATGAGGATCGCCGGCGTCGCCCCGATCAGGTAGAGCAGCACCCCACCCAGCCGCAAACTCCAGTTCCAGCGAAACGCGAGGATCACGCCCGCCAGCAGCACCAGGAAGATTACCGCCGACAAATCGATCACCGCTGCAAATGCCGCGCACAATCCGGCGATCATCAGCCACGCCCCCGTGCGCGTCGGGTTGCGTGCCGCCGTCACGTGAAACAGGCACGAGCACGCCGACAGCACCAGAGCCGCCGCCGGCGCATGCGGGTTCAGCACCGTCGCGTAACTGATCAAACCGCTCCCCAGCGCCACCGAAAGCGCCAACCCCGTGCGGTACGGCCGCTTCAACTCGAACATCCGCCCCATGCGATAAATCAACCCCGCCGCCCCCGCCACCGGCAGCGTTACGCCGAGCATGGTCAGCACGTACGCCACCCCGGCTGGATTGCGATGGAAATCCCACCCCAGACGGTACATCAGCGCGTAAGGCCACGAGAGGATGAACGCCATCACCGGCGGCTTATCGCTGTAATACTTCCCGCCGATGGTAATTGTCCCGGCCACCGCGTCGCCGCTGTACCACGGGCGGGGCAGGTGCGGCGGAGCGCCCTCCGTCTTCTCGCGATCGACCTCCAGCCGGCGCAGCGTCGCAAAGAAATCGGAATCATTAATCGCCGGCCCGTCATGCTCCACCAGCGCCTGGATCGCCGCCAACCGCGACAACTCATTCTCCGACGCATCCCCCGGCGACCGCAGCGGCCGCAGCATCGGCAGCGCGATCAACAACACCACCACCGGCGCGCACAACGCCCACGGCCGCACCACCTGGCGGCTGCGCAATCGGCGGAGGTATTCGCGAACGGCGGTCATACGGTCTTTGCGACGTGAGGGCGGCAACGGTCAATACATTCGTAGGAACTGCACGAAGTTCTGCAGCACGCGGTTGGTCAGCCGCTCGTAACGCGGGTAGTTCTTCTCGGTCCCCTCTCTGATGATGGCCTCGCCATCGGGCCCCAGCACCCGCGCGATGTCATCCTTCCCCGCAGCCACCATCGCCTGAATAATTTCCGGCGTCGCCTCGAGGTGGTACTGGAAGCCAAACAACCGGTTCTTAAACCGAAACGCCTGATTCTTACAAATCCGAGTCGAGCTGATCAGCACGCTGCCGGTAGGCGCCGGCGGGCCGCCCGGCGCAGGAGGGGCCGCGGACGGAAGCTTGGGAAGATCGAACGTGTCGAAGTGCCAGTGAAACATCTCCGTGCCGTCGCTGAGCCCGAACACGATCGGCTCGGTCCCCCCCGGGAACGGGAAGTTCACCGGCGCCCAGCCGATCTCCGGCAGGGGGGTCAGAGGCTCGGCCGGCTTCGGCGGGTCGCTGTGCTTCGCGCCCGGAATCATCTTGATGTTCGGATAAACCTTTGCCCCCGCCGCATGCGCCAAAAGCTGCGCCCCCAGGCAGATCCCCATCACCGGCCGATCGCGGCTGATCATTCGTTTAAGTATCTCGACTTCCGCGCTCAGGAACGGATACTGCTCCTTCCCGATATCCGCCACCCCCATCGGCCCACCCAATACCACCATCGCCCGGACTTCATCAAGATCGGTCGGAACTTCGTCTCCCCGGTAAAGCCGGCGAAGCTCGATCGGAATGCCGAAATCGCGAAAGACCGTAACGATGCGGCCCGGCCCCTCGGCCTCAACGTGCTGTAAGACGAAAACTTTACTCATATTGGAACGACGAATGATCGGCTCAGGCCGTCGTCCCTGTCAAGCCGGAGCATCTTTCTCGCCGCTTGCGGCTTCGCCCTGTGGCATTCTCAGGAATGATCACTAACCTGTTACCATCATGGGTGTTGCGCTGGCTGTTCGAAACCTGGAGAAGTCCTACGGCCCCCTCCAAGCCGTCCGCGGCATCTCCTTCGAAGCCCGCGCTGGCGAAATCTTCGGCCTCCTCGGCCCCAACGGCGCAGGCAAGACCAGCACGCTCGAATGCATCATCGGCCTCCGCACCCCCGACGCCGGTTCGGTCACCGTCTGCGACCTCGACGCCCTCCGCCACCCCCGCCAGGTGAAGCAGCGCATCGGCGTCGCCCTCCAGGCGACCGCGCTCCCCGACAAGATCTCCCCCCGCGAGGCCCTGCGACTCTTCGCCAGCTTCTACATGCGCCCCGTTCCCACCGAGG
>JAQGHM010000218.1 GCA_028291615.1 Phycisphaerales bacterium
TTGTAGTCGGTGCCCAGTAGGCCCAGTCGGCGTTGCCAGTGCTCAGGTTCGCCTGGCTGGTTGAGCTGAGGCGGGTGACGCTGTCGATGGAAAGTACGGCGGCCGCGGCGCAATGGGGACTGGCCGCGACGGCCAAGGCGCTAAAAACGACGCAGAGCAACCGCGGGATGGGGGGTACGACTTTATTCATTGGCTTTTCTCGTCTCCTTGGGCGAATGATTATACCTCAGATGGCGGCGTATGTTGCAAACGATCCAGAAAAGCCCAGCCCGGTGCAGAATTTTGAAAAAAGCAGGTCGCCCGGGTAAATTGTCTAAACAATTCTTGTTCAAACAAGTTATACTGTGGGAATGTTGATGGCGGCTGAGCAGGAACATGCGAAGAAGCGGCAGCGGTTTGATTCGCCCCAGCAGGAGACTTACCTCAACCTGTGGCGGACGTATGACCGGCTGCGCTTGATTGAGGATGAGTTGTTCGCCCGGCATGAGTTGACGGCGCAGCAGTACAACGCGCTGCGGTTGTTGCGGGCGGCGCATCCGCGGCGGGTGCCGACGCTGCACCTGGCGGCGCGGCTGGTGTCGCGTGCGCCGGACATTACGCGGCTGGTGGACAAGCTGGTGGAGCGAGGGTTGGTGGCGCGGGAGCGGCTGGCGGACAACCGGCGGGTGGTGCACGTGGGGATCACGGAATCCGGGTTGGCACTGCTGGAAAATCTCGCGGCGGAGGTGCGGGAGTGCCACGTGCGGCAGCTTGGGCATATGGAGGAGGGGGAGATGCGGATGTTGATCGAGCTGTTGCGGAAAGCGCGGGGGCCGCACGAGGCGGCGGAGAGTAACTGGCATTGAGAACGACCAAAGACGTCCGCTGAAGCGCGGACCTATCGGAGACGCAGATGAACAATTCACAGCGCGGACGTGCGATGAGCGCGGTGCTGGCGACGGTGATGTTGTGCGCTTCGGCGGTGTTGGGGTGCAAGCGAGAGACGGCGACGGTCACACCGGGCGGAGAGTCGAACAAGATTCGGGTGGGGTATATCGGGCTGACGTGCGAAGCGCCGATTTTCACGGCGGTGGAGAAGGGATTCTTCAAGGAGGAGGGGCTCGAGGTTGAGCTGGTGCGGTGCCAGTGGGCAACGTACAAGGACGCGCTGGCGCTGGGGCGCTTCGACGTGACGCATCACCTGGTAATGTACTTCCTCAAGCCCATCGAGCAGGGGCTGGATGTGAAGTTTACAGGCGGGATTCATCGCGGGTGCCTGCGCGTGCAGGCGGGGACCAAGGGAAACATTCAGACGATCAAGGATCTGAAGGGCAAGATCGTGGGCGTGCCGGGGCTGGGGACGCCGCCGTTCATGTTCGCGACGCGCGTGATGGCGGCGAACGGGGTGGATCCGAGCAAGGACGTGCAGTGGCGGGTTTACCCGGCGGGTGAGCTGGGATTGGCGCTGGATCGCGGGCTGGTGGATGCGGTGGCGGACTCCGAGCCAATCGGCAGCCTGCTGCTGGCGCAGGGGAAGGTGCACAACATCGCGGATCAGGCGAAGGACGCGCCGTACAAGGATGAGTATTGCTGTGCGGTGCTGGTAAACGGGACGTTTCTAACGAAGAACCCCAAGGCGAGCGCGGCGGCGACGCGGGCGCTGCTGAAGGCGGCGAAGTGGGTGAGCGTGAACCCGGTCGCGGCGGCGCGGTTGTCGGTGGAGAAGAAGTACATCTCGTCGACCGTGGAACTCAACGCGGTGGCGATCTCGAACCTGGACTATGTTCCGGGCGTCGCCGGGGCGGAGTTGGCGGTCTCGCAATCGGCGCGGGACATGAAGACGGCGGGGATGCTCGCGCCGCAAACTGACCTGGACGATTTGGCGCGCAAGGCGTTCGTACATCTGGAGGGAGTGTCGGACGAATGGTTGCGCGGCCTGGAGGTGGAGCGGCTGGCTGACGGGCGATTCATCGAAGGTCTGGATATTCGGCAGTTCGCTGACGCGCTGCAGCGGGCGGATGGGCCGGGCAATTGCTGCAAGAGGAAGTGATGGAGAGTCAAACGATCGAAATTGCGGAGAGGGGCGGCGCGGCGCCGGCGGAGATCTCCGCGGATATGACGCCATATACGGCGGCGGCTTCGCCTGCTCGGGCCTCGCGGCGCAGAGGCGCGGCGCTGGCGGCGTTCACACCCGTCGTCACGGCCGCCATTGCGCTGGGTATACATCGGGGCGTCATCAATCGACAGAACGCAGTCCCAAGCGGCGCTTATGCGCGATTTCTCATCGGCGTGATCGTCGCGTTCGTCTTGCTTGGGGTAACGCAACGGGTCTGGCGGCGCACGAAATCCACGCGGCGCAACTTCGCGTGGGCGGCGGTCTCCAACCTGCTGCACTGGTTCGTCGCATCAGCCCCGATCGTGGCGGCGGGGATGCTGGTGCTTTGCGCGTGGGAACTGGTGACGCTGAAGTTCAACCTGATGCCGCTGCCCTATTTCCCCGGGCCCGATGGGGTTTTGCAGACGCTGGTGGATGATTGGCGAAGCGCGGGGTTGGGGCAGCCGGGGCTGGCGGAGTGCATGGTGCAGTCGCTGGTGCTGCTGCTCTCCGGGTACACGGTGGGTTCGGTGCTGGGGATCATTTGCGGCGTGTTGATCGGGTGGTTTGCGCCGGTGCGGTACTGGGGAATGCCGGTGATGAAACTGATCGGCCCGATCCCGGCGACGGCGCTGATCCCGATGGCCTTGATGCTCTTCCCGAACCCGACGCTGTCGGCGATCTCGTTGATCGCGATGGCGGTATGGTTCCCGGTGACGATGCTGACGCTATCGGGGGTATCGAACACGCGCGCGTCCTACCTGGACGTGGCGCGGACGCTGGGGGCGGGGCCGGCGTACCTGGTGCTGCGGGTGGCGATCCCGGCGGCGATGCCGAGCATCTTCGTGGGCCTGTTCATGGGCCTGGGCGCATCGTTCCTGACGCTGATCGTCGCGGAGGCGGTGGGCGTGCAGGCGGGGCTGGGGTGGTACATCGACTGGGCGCGGGCGTATTCGGATTATAAGAAGGTGTACGCGGCGCTGGTGATCATGTCGGTCTACTTTTCGACGATCATGACGCTGCTCTTCGTGGTACGGGATCGCGTGCTGGTCTGGCAGAAGGGGACGATCAAATGGTAAGCAGGCAACGGGCGGCGATCGGCGGCGCGAAGCAGGGACTGACGAGCGACGTGCCGGCATCGGTGCGGATCGTCAATATTTCAAAGCAGTTCATATCGACCGATGGGGAGACGGTTCACGCGTTGCATGACGTGTCACTGACGATGGTGGCGGGGGAAATGGTGTCGCTGGTGGGGCCGAGCGGGTGCGGGAAATCGACGCTGCTGCGATTGGTGGCGGGATTGGAGTCTCCCGACGCGGGGGCGCTCTACGTGGGAGACGCGCCGATCGCGGGGCCAAGCGCCGAGCGCGGGTTGATGTTTCAGGACCCCAATCTCTTTCCGTGGCTGACCGTGCGGCGGAATATTCAGTCGGGCCTGGTGGCGCGCGGGGTGCTGGCGGAGCGGCGTCACGAGGTGGATGAGTTCATTCGGTTGGTGGGGCTTGAGGCATTCGCCAACTCGTATCCGCATCAACTCTCGGGCGGGATGGCGCAGCGGGCGGCGCTGGCGCGGGCGCTGATCAATCATCCGAAGGTGCTGCTGCTGGATGAGCCGCTCGGGGCGCTGGATGCGTTTACGCGGATGCGGATGCAGGACGAAGTGCTGCGCATCTGGCAGGCGCGGGGGACGACGATGCTGCTGGTGACGCACGACATCGACGAGGCGATCTACATGAGCGACCGGATCGTCATCATGTCCCCGCGGCCGGGTCGGGTGGAGCGGATCATCGAGATCGGTTTGGAGAGGCCGCGGCAGCGGAATGGGGCGGAGTTTTTGCGGATGCGGGCGGAAATTTTGGAGATGTTGCACTTTGCCGGGAATGCTAGTTAAGGTCGGAGGGCCGCGAAGGCGCAAAGAGCGCAAAGTAGGAGGGAGAGCGCGCTGTTTGTAAGCACGAACGCATCGGGCACGGGCGGGACGCCCGTGATACGGGGTGGTGGGCGGAGCCTGGCCTATTTCAGTTCTTTGATGTAGATGTTCTTGAACCACAGCGTATTGCCGTGGTTTTGGAGTTGGATGTCGCCGGTGGGGAAGATGGGTTTCGTGCGGTCCCAGTAGTTTTCGAGGGTGACGCCGTCGACGACGAGGACGTCGTTGAGTTTGACCCAGACTTTGTCGCCGACCATCTTGATCCAGAAGCGGTTCCACTCGCCGACGGGCTTGTCGGCTTTGACCAGGGGCTTGTCGGGGTTGTTCTTGTTGTTGTAGAGGACCCCCGAGCCGACGACGCCGTTGGGGAGATCGGTGTCCCAGATCTGCACCTGGGGGGAACCTCGGAGGTAGATGCCGCTGTCGCCTTTGGCGGTGATCTTCCAGTCGACGTACATTTCGAAGTCGCC